>CALFYN010000899.1 GCA_937952345.1 uncultured Acidobacteriota bacterium | reverse complement strand
TGCGACATCTACTACCACGGCAAGTATTCCGTGGTCGGCTCGCTGCACGGGCCGGATCGCAGCAAAGGCGCCCCCATCTACATCATGGAGGACGACCAACTGATCTCTACGGTGATGATCAAGGAAGACCTGGGCCTGCCGAACTTCCAGCACATCCACAACGCCGTGATGCGGGAGTACAACGGCAAGTTCTACCTCATCGCACAGGCCTGGAATCCGGGTGATTTCGCCATACTCGAGCAAGTGGCCAACTAACATCTTCAGCCCAGCCGTATCCGCGAGGCCATGCTCCACGGCATGGCCTCTAAACATTTTTGCCGCACTTTGTTTTTGCCTTTCCGCTTCGTCTCAGCTAATCTGTTAACAAGACCGCTGTCGTTTCTCTTCGGTACGCGAAGAGGAGCGGCTCTCCCCCTCATTGAGTATTTCGCCTATCAGGCGAAATGTATCCCCTGTTACTTAAATGCAAGTTGGTTGCAGGTAGAAGGCCTACGGGTAGTAGTGGGTTGCCGCTGTAGGTAAGTAGGCAAACTCCGCCTGCCGTATAGGCCATCAAGCCCAGACTTCCTAGCACTGTACCCGCCGATGGTACTGATTGCAGGCACAACTGGCCCAAGCGTGGCCATAGAGAACGATTCTTGAGGGTTATTCATGAAGTACATATTTCTTGTATTCGGTGTTATCGGATTGCAGGCGCAAGAGGTCAGAGGACCGAACTCCGGGCGCTTGCAGGATTCCGCGGTGTGGACGCTGGACCAGAACGCCAGCCGCATGGCCGCGGAAGGCAGAGTACACCGGGTGGACCAGGCGCCCGCGCCGGAGTATCTGCGTGGAGAAGATGGGGCGGGAACGTTGCTCATCCGTGTTCGTAAAGAGGGTGCTGCGGCGTTGCGGGCGCATTTGGAAGATTTCCATCTGCCGGCGGACGGCAGGTTGTACGTTTACGGGCTGGATAGCAGAGGATCGATTACCCGGACCGCGGGGCCTTATGAAGGCGCCGGCCCAATGGAATCAGGCGAGTTCTGGACACCGGCATTGCCGGGCGGAGAGATCGTTCTGGAACTGCAGACGGTGAGCGAGCCTGGTTCATTGCCATTCACCCTACAGGAGGTTGGGGTTCTTGACGGAATCGAGGAAGGGAACTGGCTGGCCGAGCGCAGCCGGCCGCTGGAAACACGAGTTTCCATGTATCGCGGCATTCCGGTGGAGCATCACGTTGTGGATGGCTACGGCGTCTGGGAAGGCGATATCCTTCTCGGTCGGGTGGAGGAATTGGAGCGTTATGAAGGCGGCAAGGCCGCGGAACGGCAGGCATTCGCCATATCCGGCTCGTCCTATCGCTGGCCCGGCGGTGTCGTGCCATATACGATTGACTCCACCATCCCCACGCCTACGCGAATCACCGACGCCATCGCACACTGGAACTCCAACCTGAGCGGAACGATTCAACTGGTGCCACGCACCAACGAGTCGGTATATATCAGCTTTGTGCGGGCCAGCTCCGCGGGCACTTGCTCGTCCTATGTGGGAAGGATTGGGATGGCCGGGCAGCCGGTGAACATCGGGGATTATTGCTCGACGGGAAATGTGATCCACGAAGTCGGCCACTCGATCGGCCTCTATCACGAGCACACGCGCACCGACCGGGATAGCTTTGTCAAGGTAAACATGCAGAACGTGACCACCAGCGCGGCGTCGAACTTCTATGTCGTGAGCAGTGGCCTGAACGTAGGCTCCTATGACTACGGCTCGATCATGCACTACAGCGCGTATGCGTTTTCCGCCAACGGTCTGCCCACCATAGAAACGATCCCCGCCGGGATCGCCATCGGACAGCGAAACGGTTTGTCTTCCGGCGATGTTGCCGGAGTACGCTCCCTCTACAGCGGTTCCACCCCGCCTCCGCCTTCACCGACCACGGTGAATGTCACCATCACGTCGAACCCGACGGGTCTGACCATGCTTGTGGACGGGGCCAGCGTGGTGACTCCGGTGACGCGTACCTGGACGAGCGGTTCGTCGCACACGGTTTCGGCGCCTGACAACACCACGGCCAGCGCGAAGTACGTCTTTCAGAGTTGGAGTGACGGCGGGGCGCAGACGCATACGGTGACCGCACCCACAAGCAACGCCACGCTCAGCGCGGCCTACCGGACACGGTACCTGCTGAAGAAGTCGGCCTCGGACCCGGTCAAAGGCAACGTGAGCAGCAGCCCGGCGAGCGCGGACGGCTATTACGACCTGAACTCGACCGTTGTGGTGAGCGCGGCCGCATTTAGCGGAAGTTGCTTCACTTCGTGGTCGGGAATCCTGAATGTGGCTGATTTCTCGGCGCAACTCACGATGAACAGGTCGTATGACGTCATGGGAATGTTCCAGACCGGCTCGGTTACTTTTCCGACGACTGTCACCGCGCCACAGGGCGGGGGCGTAATGTCGGTGAGCATCAGCGCTGCCAGCGGATGCTTGTGGAAGGCCAGCAGTTCGACGAACTGGATTACCGTCCAAACACCCAGCGGTACCTCCGGCGGCGTCCTCAAGTTGAAATTGAGCAAGAACAACAGCAAGAACGCCCGTACTGGGACGGTGGTTGTGAACGGTGTGACGATGACAGTAACACAATCGGGGCGTTGAGACCGCCCCGCTGATCTGCCAGGCCCACGTTGTGCTCTCCAAGAGCGGCGCGTGGGCCTTTTTGTTTTTTCGTTCACACTTCCAGAGGTTGCTCCGGCCACGCTCCATGGGTAAGCCGGATTGGCCAATTGTTCCTGCCTGTAAGTAAGTGGATAAAAATATACTTAGTACCGTTGCTCTGCGCGCAATTGCGGATAGAATATGAGCATTCGAAGATGCGTTGACTCATGAATGGAACACTCCTCGCAATCGATGTGGTGTTTGTTTGGCTGGCTGCACCAGTAGCGCGTACGGGGGAATTCGTGCCTGACGAGCTACTGGTGCGGTTCCGCATAGCAACAGCCTCAGTCTGATTGTCAGGGCGCAAAGATGAGCCAATGCGAGGCTGTTTCATCGGATCGTGAATAGGAGGATGCTTTCGTGCAACGATCGAGTGTCACCCCGCTTGCCCTCACCCTGCTCGCAACTGCCGGCCTTATGGCGCAGTCCGGCCCGAACTCTCGAGTGAAGGTGCTGATCGGCTTCAACCAGTCCCCCGGGGCCTCCGAGCAGGCGCTCGTGCGCGCGGCCGGCGGAACGGTGCGGCATACCTACTCGCTGATCCCGGCGATTGCGGCCACGCTGCCACAGAGTGCGATTAACGCGCTTGAGAATAACCCGGCCATCAGTGTCATCGAGCCGGACATTCCCATCTTCGCCATCGGTGAATATGACAATGCCTGGGGTGTCCAGAAGATCAACGCACAGAGTGTGCACATCGGCGGCAACTATGGCAGTAACGTGCAGGTTTGTGTAATCGACTCGGGCATCGACAAAGAGCACCCGGATTTGAAGAGCAATTATGTCGGCGGTTATGACTTCGTGAATGGCGATTCCGATCCCGCTGACGATAATGGGCACGGCACGCACGTTGCCGGGACGGTTGCGGCGGCACTGGCAGACGGCTACGGTGTCGTCGGAGTTGCCCCGCAGGCGAGCATTTTCGCCTACAAGATTCTCGCCGCAAACGGCAGCGGCAGTTTCAGCGATGCCATCGCCGCGGTGCAGGAATGCGTCACCAAAGGGGGACAAGTTACCAATAACAGCTACGGCGCCAGCCAGAACCCGGGGTCTTTAGTGAAGGCCGCGTTCGACAACGCTGCAGCCGCCGGCGTCCTCCACATCGCTGCCGCCGGAAACTCTTCCACCTTCCGCATTTGTAACTCTGTCGGCTTTCCGGCTCGTTACGATTCTGTCGTTGCGGTGGGCGCCACGGACTCCTCCGACAACGTGGCCAGTTTCTCCTGCCGGGGAGCGGAAGTGGAACTCTCCGCCCCCGGCGTCTCGATTCAGTCCACCTATCCTAACGGCAGCTATGCCACAGCGAGCGGAACGTCGATGGCATCGCCCCACGTCGCAGGTTTGGCGGCCTTGGTTTTCAATTGTGGGTTAGTCGATCTGACCGGCGACGGTTCCGTAAACAGCGCCGACGTCCGGGTCCGCCTGCAGCAGACGGCGCTCGATCTCGGCACCGCGGGACGCGATAGTAGCTATGGGTTTGGGCGCATTCGGGCGGACCTGGCCACGGCTAACTGCGGCGTCTCGCCGGAGCCCACCACGGTACCGCTTCCTCCCTCGAATCTGACCGTGACCGGCACGACGCGCAACAGCGCCAGTCTCGCCTGGAGCGACAACTCGGGCAACGAAACGAACTTTGTGGTTGAGCGATGCTCCGGCGCCGGCTGCACCAGCTTTGCGGCCGTGGCAACACTGCCGGCCGACGCCGTCTCCTACACTGACGCCGGCCTGTCTCGACGGCGAACGTACGAGTATCGTGTCAAAGCCTCTAACTCTGGCGGTTCTTCGTTGTACTCGAATACGGTGCAAGCGACAACCAAGTAAAGACTCTGACCGCTGGAACGCGCCGTTTGCAGCTCGCCGCTTCCGGGATTATTATCGGACCGCAATGATGGAGATCTCTTCTAATTTGGGGAAGTGGCCGGATTCCGAGCGCTTGCGTTCCACGGGAGCGAGCGGCTCCACTGTGGTTCGCGTCGGCGGTGGCCCGGCGCCGAAATACTTCGCATACGTTGCGTTCATTTTCGGAAAATCGTCGATCGTATCCAGGTAAACGTTGCTCTTTACGACATTGGCGAAGGTCATGCCTGCCTCCTCGAGTCCGTCGAGAAGATTTCTCATTGTCATTCGTACCTGGTCTTCGACGTTTTCAAAATAGATGCCGCCGTTGGCGCCGGGAATGAAGCCCGCTTTGGCCGAGCAGTAGAGCGTATCGTCGGCCAGTACGCACGGGCTTGCGGTTGGGCTGGGGGGCATGTTGCGCGGTTTTACTGCCATCCGCTTCGATAGGTCGCGTACGGCGATGCCGCTGAATTCGATGTTCGCTCCCATGGGCAGGTGGTTTACTTCGATGGTGGCGCGAGCCGGTGTGTTGCCGAAAGCAAAGCGCTTGGCGTACTCCGAGTCGAGCACGCGCCGCGGAATGCTCTTGGTGTGATACGGATTGACCATCACCAGGTGGCGGTAATCGAGGCCGGCGGCCTCCAGTATTTGCCGGATGCGAAGCAGCGCCAGTTCCACTTGTTCTTTGGGGTCGGCGGGAATGGCGCCCGTTTGAACGTCGCGGCCGAGGAAGCCGCTGAGGTAGATCCGGCCGTGTGCTTCCACGGCGGGCGAGATGTTTACGTTCTTCGGATACCAGTCCGGGCGGATGATCTTCTTCTGTGCCAGATCTGTTACTGCCACGGCGCTGATCTCGACCGTGGTTTCGGTGGGCATGCGGAACACTCCCAAGGTCGCTCGCGCGGGTGGATTCTTTGGGAATACTTCACTCCAGACCTTGTTCAAGACTTCGTAAGGCATGGAGGGGTGGAGGTATACCTGTGTGTAGACGACGTGTTCCATGGTGAGCCCGGCGGCTTTCACGATGTTTTCCACGTTGCGCAGACATTGGCGAACGCGTTCTTCGCTGGCTGCGGGCATGTTGTTGTTTGCGTCGCGCATGCCTTGGCCGGAAACATAGAGGAAATTGCCAGCCAGGATTCCCGGACTGTAAGGGCCTACCGGTTTCGGCCCGCCGCCTGGGATCACCGGCTTACGTTCCGCGGCGGAGAGCGTCATCACCAGCACTGCAAGAGACACAACGATCTTCATGATGAAATATGCTACCAAGTATGACCTTGTCTCTGGTATTGTTCGTCACCAGCTTTCTGTGCGCCGCGGATCTGAAGAAGGATCTGACCTTCTATGCCGGTTTTAATGGCGGTACGGATGCAACTGTCGCGCTTGGTGACAAGCGCATCTTCACTGCGGCGGCTTACAAGCAGCAGGCGGCGGCGGTCCCGGGCCTGCCTGGGCCGGATGTGGCGATTGCCACGGGAGCGGGCCGCAGCGGTGATGCCTTGCGTTTTTCGCGAAAGAACACGAAGGCGGTTTTCTACAAAGCCGAAAAGAACTTGCCGTTCGACCCCGCGAATTGGTCTGGTACGGTCAGTTTCTTTCTCAATCTGTCGCCGGAGAGCGAACTGGAGCCCGGCTTCTGCGATCCCATTCAAATTACGGACAAGGCCTATAACGATTCGGCGATTTGGGTGGATTTCACCAAGGACGAGACGCCCAGGCACTTCCGGCTCGGAGTGTTTGGGGCCTTGAAGGCGTGGAATCCGCAGAACGCGCCGTCCGACAAGAATCCTGATTTCACGAATCGGTTGGTGGTTGTCAAACGGCACCCGTTCACGAAGGGGAAATGGACGCATGTGGCCGTCACATGGTCCAAGTTGGGCTCCGGGAACGGGGATGCCAAACTGTATCTCGGCGGTGAATTGCAGGGCACGACACCGCGCATCCGGGAGATCTTTGATTGGACGCTTGCACAAGGTGCGCTCCGTCTGGGCGTGAACTATGTGGGGCTCATGGATGATGTGTCTGTGTATCGACGCCCGCTCACCCAGGCTGAGATTCGCTCCCTGGCCCGCTGACGGCGCCCCGCTGCTGCATTTGTTCGATCATCAGGCGGGCTAATCCGCAGCCGCCGCCTTTGGTGATCTCCTGCGCCAGAAACTCTTCGGCCATGTCCATCATCGAGCCGCTTGCCTGATCGCTCTCCCCGAGCGAGGCGCCCTCCCGCGCTTCTCTGGCCGCTTTGAGAAGATTGCCGAGGAACAGCGCTTCGAAGGCCTCCGCGGCTTGTTCGATGTTGCGCGGCATTCCGTCCGCGGCCGGTTGCGTTGCCCCGCCAATTGCATGGATGCCGGTCATTCTAAATCACCTCCAGTTCCGCCTCCAGAGCCCCTGCCGCCTTGAGGTTCTGCAGGATGGCAATGATGTCTCGTGGCGTAGATCCAATAGCGGTCAAGGCTTTCACCAGGTGCTCCACCGTTGCTCCGTTCTGCAGCAAGACTTGCTTTGCCTTTTCCTCTTTCGCGTTGACGGTGTTCACTGGGGTTACCGTGGTGGTGCCTTGTGAGAGGGGCGCCGGCTGCGACACATCGAATGTGGTTTGGATCTCCACGCTGAGCGCCCCGTGCAGAATCGCCACCGGGGCAATGCGAACTTCCTTCCCGAGCACGATTGTTCCTGTTCTTTCGTTCATGACGATTCGCGCCTGACGATCGGGATCGAGCGTCAGACTTTCCACTTCGGCGACAAACTCGACCGGACGCATGCTGTAACGGGGCGGTGCTTCCAACCGGATCACCGCCGCGTTCTCGGCGCGGGCAACGGCGGGTCCGTTGGGTGCGAATTTCTTATTGATGGTGGCCGCGACTCGGCTTGCCGTGGTGAAGTCCGGTGTCTGCAGTTGCAGTCGCAGAGCGCCTCCCGGATTGATGGACGGCGATGGCCTCTCGATGATGGCGCCGTTGGGAATACGTCCGGCGGTGGGATGATTCAGCGTTTGCGACGCGCCGCCTCGGCCCGCTGAGAATCCACCCGTGACTACCGGACCTTGGGCAACAGCGTACACCTGGCCGTCAGCGCCCTTGAGTGGGGTCAGCAACAGAACGCCACCTTGTAGGTTGGTGGCATCTCCGATTGCCGCTGCATGTATGTCGATGCGGAGACCCGGCTGGCCGAAGGGCGGGAGTGTAGCCGTGACCATCACGGCGGCAGTGTTCCGAACCTGAATGGCTGCCGGGTTGATGGAGACGCCCATCCTCTCCAGCATGTTGGTAAGACTCTGGGCGGAGAACACGGTCTGGCGCTTGTCGCCCGTCCCCGCCAGTCCAACCACAAGTCCGTAGCCAACTAGTTGGTTGTCCCGAACTCCCTCCCAGGAAGCGAGTTCCTTGACGCGTGCGGCGGAGGCGGCTTCGGCCGCGATCAATAACACGATTACGTTCCATTTCATCGGTTGTTCCCTATTCAGTTCTCCGAATGGTCAGAACGGCAGCAGCCCGTTCAGAATCCGGTACAACAGGAATGGCCTCTTGATGGCATCCTCCACGACACCTTTTCCATGAATCTTCACTTCCAACTCGGCAAGGCGGTCGGAACGGATGGTGTTTCCTGGAGCCAGATCCTGCGGCCTGCATATTCCGCGCACGACAACGGTCTGCCGCTCCGAGTTGACCATGATGTCCTTCGTCCCCTGCAGGATCAGATTGCCGTTGGGCATCACATGTGTGACACGCA
The DNA here is from genome assembly GCA_937952345.1 of uncultured Acidobacteriota bacterium. Taxonomy (GTDB): domain Bacteria; phylum Acidobacteriota; class Terriglobia; order Bryobacterales; family Bryobacteraceae; genus CADEFT01. The sequence continues at coordinate 5,403 of CALFYN010000899.1, read as the reverse complement.
CGGAAAGAGTGGTGCTCAGTTCGGTCTCGCGGCTTGTCTGTCCCTGTCCGTCCAGTTTCGAGTCCCCGCCCAGCGCTCCTAAGTTGGCAAGGGCGCTCGTAGCGGGAAGGGCGCCCGCAAGAGCAGTGATGGCGCCCGAGGAATTCGTCTTGCGCGAACTGCTGGTTACTCCGCGGGCAACTGCCGAGGCGCGATCACTCACCACTACAGTGATGAGGTCATCGATCTGATAGGCGCGTTGATCCCGAAACAACTCGCCGTATCGTCCTCCCGCGCCGTATAGAGATCCCGGGGAAGCATTGTTAGCCGGCCCTTGCGTGGCGCGCCACCCGGCTTCTTCGATGTAGCGGTCAATCGGCGATGGAGGCGGCGCTTTCTTCCTCCATGCTCCATTCCCGTCAGCGGCGGCCCATAGCAGCAGTGCCACCAGGATGAACTCCGTCCATTTCACGTCTCGTTTCTCCCTTCGGTTCCTCAATGTGCAAGACCACTTCGCGATGCCCCGTGACCAGTCCGCGCAAGCGTTTTCCGGTGACGGTCTGCTTCACCCAAACGAACTCACCGGCGCGAGCGCGTCCTTCGGCCACTGCCGGTATCTTCAGGCGAATGCCCGCGGAGTTCACCACCAGTTCCAGCACCTGACGGGGCTCTACGTCAAAGGGCTCCACGAGGAGTTGTCTGGTGACTTCGCTACCCGCCGCGATTCGCCGATGCGCGGCCAACCCGGTTGCTTCCTCCACTCGCAACGAGGAGCGGTCGGCAAACGGAAACACAGATCTTCGCTCCAGGACCAAGTCCTCAGGCCGAATCCGTTCCCCCGGCTCGATGCTTCTTCTCGCCGCAACCACATCGCGGTAGCACTCCAGATAAACTCTCGCCCAAACCGGAACGCTTCGTCCGGCAGCGGTGACTACCCTCCCACGCCACATCACACGCTGCCCTGGCTTCGTGGAGGGCGTGGCAAGTAGTCCGCTTCGCGAAAACTCCAACTGCCCTTTCGGCACGGGATATAGGCTGTGGTCGGCGACACGTATTGTGACTTCCAGCCCAGCGAAGGCGTTCTGCATTGACGCCACAATGCGTTCCTTGTGTAATGTCTCCGTGACCTGTTCAAAGCAAACGGCCGGCACCGGTGGCGAACCCTCGGGCAGGTGGAGTGCGCGTCGCAACTCACTGCCTTCCACCATTCTGCGGACCCCTGGCACCGGCGCACGAAAGAGGATCTCATCCCCGGCCAGGTTCGTGCCCTCGATGTGCGGTGACACGTCGGCGACGCGAATAAATTCGCCATCGACAGGAATGCAGCCGGTCTGCGCCCGCACGTTCGAGATGAGAATGACGAGGAAAAGCAGCATCATCGCGTCATGTTGTTGACTTGCTGATACATTTCATCCGACGCGCGAACGATCTTCGAGTTGGCTTCATACGCGCGCTGGCTGACGATCAGGTTGATGAACTCCTCGACAACGCTCACGTTGGATTGTTCGAGGAAGCCCTGCTGCAGAGATCCGAGGCCTTCCTGGCCACCCGGTATTCCGAGGGTCGGCTCGCCGGATGCGTCCGTTGGTGCAAACAGGTTACGGCCGAGGCTGTTCAGCCCCGCAGGATTGGGGAAATTGGCGAGTTGGATCTGTCCCGCTTGTTGGACTGCCGTCTGGCCCGGTAGCGAGTAGCTGACTGTTCCGTCTCCAGCGATCGTGATGGACTGCGCTTCGGGCGGCAGGGTGATCTGAGGTTCCAACGGGTCACCATCGGACGTCACGATGTTGCCATCACGATCCAGGTGAAAGGCCCCACTCCGCGTGTAGGCTAACTCACCCGTCGGCTTTCGGATCTGGAAAAAGCCCTTCCCTTGAATGACCAGATCGAGAGGATTGCTGGTGGTTACAAAATTTCCTTGCGTGAGGATAATTTCGTTTGAGGCAGGCCGCGAGCCCAGGCCCAGTTGCAGACCGCTGGGAACAACCGTCTGCGCTCCAGCCGCCGCACCTGGCTGCACCAGGTTCTGATAAAGCAGATCCTGGAATTGCGCGCGGCGCATCTTGAAACCAACCGTGTTGGCGTTGGCCAGATTGTGGGCGATGTTGTCCACGTTCATCTGCTGGGCAACCATGCCGCTGCCTGCGCTGTACAGTGCGCGTATCATGCGGTTTTCCTCCTAAAGTTTGGCGACTTCTTCAATCGCCCGGCGGTTCATTTCCGAACCGAGGGCAATGGCCCGCTGCAACATTTCAAACTGTCGCATTACGTTCACCAGCCGCACCGCGGACTCCGCCGGCTGGAAATTAGCGGCTTCGAGCCGTCCCTGTTCCACTTTGGAACTGCTCGGTTTCGGTGGTGGTCCTGTCTGGCTGTAGCGGAAAACGGCTGCGCCGGCCTTCTGCAACTGTGAACGATCCTCGAAATCGATGACGGCCAGACGAGCCGCAACCGCGGCGCCCTGGCGGATTACACCGCCTTCATCGATCTGGACGGGTAACTTCGGATCGAGACGGATAGTTTTCCGTTCCGCATCGAGTACGGGTTCTCCTGTTGTCCCTGTCAGTAACCCATCCGGCTGCAACCGGAAATTGCCGTTTCGGGTATATAGCGGTCCTGAGCCGGATTGGAGTATGAAGAAGCCCGGTCCCGCCAAGGCGACATCGAGCGGGCTGCCGGTTGCAGTCATGACTCCCTGTTGAAAATCCGTCCAATTCTTCTCCACGACAGGCGATTGGACCGGGAGGGTTCCTTCAGGGCCGTCCAGCGATTCGGGGGCCAGATACGTGCTATAGAACTCGCGATCTGCCTTGAAGCCCACCGTATTGGCATTGGCAAGATTGTTGGCGAGAAGATCGAGTGACTCGATCCTGGCTCGCAACCCGCTTGCGGCGGCAGTGATGAGCGCGTCCATGCGGTTCTGCTCAGCATGTCGTGTGCCAAATGGAAAAACGCTCATATTGTTGCACTTCAATCCGAATAGAAAGAAAGAAGTGCTTCATTTTGGCAAAAATGTGCCGAATCGGCACCGGCTCGTCACTGGGATTCTCTTGTGATGTTTGCATCGTGTTGATTCTTAACGTGCTTCTGCTTTGGCCCCCGATCTGCAAGCCTTCCTGGCGTGAGCTTCCTGTTTCCACTTGGCGACATAATGCCTCCGGCCGCCGCGAATGCCCTCTTTCCTGAACAGGCAAACATTCCGTCTCCTGTTGAGGCGGACCTCAACGCAAGCGTGGTCTTTCCCCAGTTGTTCGCCGCATTGTCGGAGGCACACGTCGGCGAGTCATCTCCAGAAGATGCGGCCGGCATGTCTACTGTGGCGTCTGAAATGGCTCCGTTTTCCGCATTGCCTCGCCCTGCGCTGATGGCCGGCAGGCACGATGGTGTCGGGCGCCTGGCCAAGGCTAATGACGAGCAGAACGATGTCGCGGTTTGTGCGGCCCAGTCCATCCTTCCGTGGACCGCTTGCTCTCGGGAGATGATGCCTGGATTCGGCTCACCGTTGCGTCTGTCTTTCCCATCCACGGAACCGGAGCGCGGCGAAGCAGCCGTGACGGAGGACTCGCCTGTTCCCGGTTCCCAATTTGTCTCCTTGCCCGTCGGGTTCTCCCCAATTGAGCCGCTGCTCGAAAAGCCGCCGGTTTCCGCTGATGCCCTCGCCGAATCCGTCGCAATCGGGGATGAACCACTTGAAGGCCATGAACCGCAGGGTCCGGCTGCAATGTCCACACTTCTCGCGGCGGAATCGGAAAACGCGATTCCGATTTGGGACCGATCCGAGAGGATCGTCACCGATGAACCACCGCCGGAAGTGCCGCGCCAGGAAAGCATCACCCTTTTCCCAACTTTGCCGGGTGCCGCGGCGAACCAGAACAACGGTACCCCTCCCGGCCAGGATTTCCTCTCACCTTCATTACAGGGAGCCGCTTTCGGCGACGACGCCCGCGGGCGGGTGCTCGATGGCAGGCAACCCGTTCCCGCAATGCCGAAAGTACAGCTCAGCGACGCTCCAGGACCGTTGACCCGCGAAGCCTTCCGGCTACTGTTGCGGGAGAATACAGCCTTCCCGGCCGAATCCCGTACGGCAGCCGTTCCTGTAACTCCGTTGCCTTTGGGGCCGGCCTTTCCATCAGGGCCGTCTGAGCAGGCCGCCGAGGAGGATGTGCCGCTCCGGCAAATATTCTCTCTTCAAGAAGGCGCCGTGGAGGTCCGGCCTGCACGGAATCACACCCCATTCCGAGCACAACAGCCCATTCCGGACACGGCACCACTTTCGAAGACGTCGATTCCAGTTGTAGAGCCCGCTGCCTCGGGAGTAGACGAGGCAACGGGGAAGGGAATAGAGATCTCTGCGGCATTTGCCCAGGGCGGGAGCGCACACAACGGCCACACCAAGAACCCTGAGCAGGCCAACGGCATGGAACAACCGGATGCAAGCGGGAAGACGGGACTGTCACGCGAACACCTGGCGTTACCGGTGAATTTACGGCCCACGGTCGAGCCATTCAGCGTAAAGCAGGTGAGCGAAGCCGCTGCTCCGGCGAGTCCCAGAGAGGAACCTGTCGGAACTCATGCCGTTCCGAACCCCGTTCGCCAACTTCGCGTGTCCCTTCAGTCATCCGAGGCCGGCGGCGGGGTGCAACTCCTGGTGCAGCAAAGACCCGGTGGTGTGGAAGTGTCCGTTCACAGCCCCAACCCGAGTGTACGGGAGACGCTGCGCTCCGGTCTGTCGGAGTTGATCGGATCACTCGACCGCAAAGGAGTCCTCACGGAAACCTTGCCATCGGTCTCCGCCCTGTCTGGGGGGCTCGCCGAGCGGGTGGATTCCACAGGCCCATCAATGATTACTGAGGTTCCCGAAGGGGAAGGGAGAGAAGACCACAGAGGCCGGCAAGAGCGGTCGCCGCAATGGGAGTCCGGCGGAGACAACCGCCGCAGACAGAACCCGGATGCGGATGCATGGAAGAAATATCTGGAGGAATACGCATGGCGGAATCAATAACAGCTGTGGGTTACAGGGCGGCGGATGCCGGAGCATCCGGAACCTCCGCCGCTGGAACCGCGAATAGTACGGAGGTCAGCAAGGACCTGTTTCTGAAGCTGATGGTGGCCCAACTCCGCAATCAGAATCCCCTCAATCCCGTCGATGGCACTGACTTTCTCGAGCAATTGAGCCAGATCAGCGGAGTTGAGCAGATGGTCGAGATGCGTCAGGAACTGCAGTCAATTCATCAACTGCTGGCGGGAGCGGTAACCCCCTCCACTACGGGTGGCCAATAACAGCCGATCCGTTTCGATCGTTAGAAAGGAACCAATGTTTACATCTTTTTCCACAGCACTCAGCGCGCTGGGCGCGCTTTCCACCGCGGTTGACGTGGTTGGAAACAACCTGGCGAATCTGAACACGCCGGGTTTCAAAAGCAG
>CALFYN010000898.1 GCA_937952345.1 uncultured Acidobacteriota bacterium | reverse complement strand
TCCGGCTGTCGGCGGCGGCGGTGAATTGGGAGAACCTGAATCCGGGCTCCTGCTATGTGTCGTCACTGTGCTACGAGCCGAAGGTGACGGAACAAATTCTCGATGAAATGTTGCGGGAGCAAGTGAAGGTGCAACTGCTGCGGCGGACGCGGGTGGTGCATCTGGAGCGTACGGGGGACCGTATCGTATCGGCGCTGGCTTACAACTTCGCGACGAAGGAAACCCTGCGGCTGTTGCCGCGCTTTGTGCTGGATGCGACGGAGATGGGCGATCTGCTGCCGCTGGCGAAGGTTCCCTACGTGGTGGGTTCGGAGGCGCAAGCGGAAACCAAGGAGCCACATGCGGCTCCGCAACCGAACACGGCATGCGTGCAGAGCTTTACGTACACGTTCGGTGTGGAGCACAGGGAGGGCGAGGATCACCGCATCGCCAAGCCGGAAGGCTATGAGCGCATCCGCGATTCGCAGCCGTTCACGCTGCGGTTCAACTATCCGGAGGAGTTCGGGTGGCGGGGGATGTATACGTATTCGGTGTTTGGGGATGATGCGCCGATTCCGAACAACATGTCGCCGCGGCCGTTTTTTCCGTGGCGGCGGTTGCTGGCGACGCGCAACTTCGAGGGGAATCAAGTGCCGCGCGACCTGGTGCTGATGAACTGGCCGCGACAGGATTACCACGATGAATCGGTGCTGGACCGGACGCCGTCGGATACGGCGCGCATCCTGCAGGCAGCCAAGCGCGTGGCGATGTCGTTTTTGTATTGGATGCAGAGCGATATTCCGCGCGATGACGGGAAGGGCACGGGGTATCCGGGGATGTTTCTGCGCAAGGACGTGATGGGCAGCACGGATGGGTTGTCGAAGTATCCCTATATTCGCGAGTCGCGGCGGATTCGGGCGCAGGGGATTGTGGCGGAGCAGGACATGAACATCGATGTGGAAGGCGAATCGCGGGCGCGGTGGTACCCGGATTCGGTGGGGACGGGATTCTACATGGTCGACATTCACCCGTGCGGGGCCAACGAGCGGGGTCGGATGATGATGCCGAAGCCGTTTCAGATTCCGATGGCGACGATGCTGCCTCGGGGGGTGAAGAATTTCCTGCCGGCGGCGAAGAGTATTGGGGTGACGCACCTGACGAACGGGGCATTCCGATTGCATCCGATTGAGTGGAATATCGGGGAATCGGCGGCGGTGATTGCTTCGCTGGCGCTGGCGACTGGAGCGTTGCCGGAAGCGGCGCGGGTGCAAGCGGAACTGGCGGGGATTGGGGTGCCGCTGGTGTGGTTTGACGATCTGCCGACGAATCATCCGGCGTTTGCGGCGATTCACCTGGCGGCGATTCGCGGCCTGTACCCGCTGGACAATCGGCATCTACACGCATCGCCGGATAGCCCGATGACGCGGTTTGAGGCGGCGGAGGCGATCTGCGTGCGGAACGGCGCGCGGCTGAAAGGGAAGGCGGCGGCGGAGCATGCGGTGAAGCAAGGCTGGATGGCGGTGGATCACCGCAACTGGTTTCACGGGGACCTGCCGTTCTACTGGACGGACTGGCGGGTGAAGCATCCGCCGTTGCGGAAGACGGGTCCGGTGACGCGGGCGGAGTTCGCGGCACGGATGGTGAGCGCGCAGTAAGGGCTCAGTTGCCGGCAGGGCGGAACATGAGGAACTCCTGGTTGGGGAGGAAATCGTGCTGGGCGACGCGCTGGTAGCCGGCTTTTTCGAGTTCGGTGGTGATCTCTTCCGGCGTGAAGCGGTGCTCGTGGCGCGGGCCCTGGCCGGTGCCGCCCTTCTTCCAATCAATGATGGCCACCTGGGCATCGGGCTTGAGGGAGTTGCGGAGGTCGCGGAAGTAGCTGACGCGATCGGCGATGTGGTGATAGGTGTTGACCATGAGGACGCGGTCAACGGGCTCGGGGAGATTGGGGGAAGTGGGTCCGCCATGAACGGGGTGTACGTTGGCGAGGTGTTCCTTTTCGGCGCGCTGGCGGATGTGGTCGAGCATGGAGGTTTCGATGTCGACGGCGAAGACCTTGGGAGCCGATTCGTGTTTGGCCAGACGGATGGAGAAGTAGCCGGTGCCGGCTCCGATGTCGGCGACGGCAAAGCCGCTCTTGAGTTGGAGAGCTGCTAATACTTCGTTGGGCTTCTGCGTCTTGTCGCGGTCGGGGTTATCGAAGGACTTGGCGGAGCTGGGATCGAAGCGGCGATCCATGTGGCGGCTTTTGCCGGCTTTGTGCTCGGTTTGAGCGTGGAGAGCCGGGGTGAGCAGCAGGAAGGCGAGAGCAATGGGAGTGAATTGGTGCGGTGTCATGAATATACGCATCATAGCGCCGCGTGGAGACGCAAAAAAGGCCCGGGGGCTGAATCCCGGGCCTTTCTCTCGGAGACAATCAATCGAACAGATCGTTAGTTACGGCGTTTGAGCGTAGGACGCTCATCGGGATCCTCAGTGGATTTGCCGTCCTTGGTCTTGTCATCTTCATCCACTGTGGACGTGCCGCCGCCAGGCGCACGGCGAAGTTTGGGCCGGTTGACGTCTTTCTCGTCGGGCTTGCGCCGATTGTGGAGCATCGCCAGACGATTCTTCACCGTCTCAAATTCGCTGGTGGTGACCACATACTCAGGCTTCGCTTTGAGAATCTCTTCGATGTTCTTTTGCGAGTTCTTGATGCGGTCTTCGGTGAGCGGGTGAGTGGAGAAAACCTTGGCCATGGTGCCGGGCTTCTTCTTTTCCATGGACTGGAGTTTTTCGAAGAAGTCGACGAAAGCCGTGGGATCGTAGCCGGTCTTGTAGAGGTATTGCAGGCCGAGCAGGTCAGCCTCTTCCTCGAAGCCGCGGGAGAAGCTGAGGAAGCCCAGCGGAACAAGGACGCTGGCAGCCTGGCGGACACCGTAGCCGGCCCAACCGCCCCAGAAGATGAGGGGGATGCTGGCGAAGTTGACGAATTGTCCGCGGGTTGCCTGGCGGGTGCCGTGGCGGGCGGCGACATGGGCGATTTCATGGGCCATGACACCGGCGAGTTCCGCTTCACTTTCGGCGCGCAGGATGAGCCCCGAGTTGACGAAGAAGAAGCCACCCGGCAGGGCGAAGGCGTTGACTTCCTCGCTGTCGATCACCTTGATGGTGAAGGGGACTTTGGCGTCGGAGTTGCGGACGAGGTTCTGTCCGACACGGTTGACGTATTCGGCGATAACGGGGTCATCGACGATTTTTGCCTGGCGTTCGATGTCCTGGGCGTAGGCCTTCCCCATCGCGATTTCCTTTTCGATGGAGTAGAAGTTAATGCCCTTGCCGACATCGCGGTTGCCGATTTCTTCGGGATCTTTTTTCTTGTCTTTGGCGACGGCGAAGTTCGCCAAACCGGCGATCAAGCCTGCCACCAGAATTCTGTTGAGTCTACCGAGGCGCATTCGTTCGTCTCCTCAGATGCCGTTCCCAGACCTGCCTACATTATAGTGCCAGCGCCCGTCGGGGTCGAGCACTTTCATAAGTATTAACGTATCCTCATAACAATGGGTTGCGAAATTCTGACGTGGCGCGAGCAGTTTCCGGTGACGGAACGGATGGTGTATCTGAATCATGCGGCGGTGGCTCCGCTGTCGCGGCGGGCGGCGGAGGCGATGCAGTGGCTGGCGTCGGATTGCCTGTATTACGGGTCTTACCACTATGACCAGTGGCTGAAGGTGTATCAGGGGATCCGGCAGTTGACGGCGCGGCTGATTTCCGCTGAGCCGGGGGAGATTGCGATCGCCAAGAACACGTCGGAAGGGATTGCGACGATCGCCAACGGGTTCGCTTTGGGGAAGGGGGACCGAGTTGTATGTTTTGTTGAAGAATTCCCGGCCAACTATTTCCCGTGGAAGGTGTTAGAGTGCGACGGAGTGGTCCTGGACTGGCTGTCCATCTATGATCCGCTGGAGAAGATTTTACAGGCGATTCGGGGCGCGAAACTGCTGGCGATCAGCTATGTGAACTATCTGTCGGGGTATCGGGTGGATCTGGAATCGATTGGCGCGGCGTGCAGGGCGGAGGGGTGTTTTTTCTTTGTGGACGCCATTCAGGGTTTGGGTGCTTTCCCGCTGGACGTGAAACGATGCAAAGTGGACGCACTGGCGGCGGATGCGCATAAGTGGATGCTGGGTCCGGAAGGGTGCGCGGTGCTGTATGTGCGGCAGGAGGTGCAGGACGCGGTGTTCCCGCGGGAGTTCGGGTGGACCAATGTGGCACATTTTGCGGACTACGCGTCACGGGACATGACGCTGCGGGGGGATGCCGGACGGTACGAATGCGGAACGCTGAACACAATTGGCTGCTATGGCTTGCATGCAGCATTGGAACTATTACTTGAGATTGGACTGGAGGGGATTACGACGGCTGTGCAGAGGCTTGGGGATCAGATTGCGGCTGGAGTGGTGGGGAAGGGGTATCGATTGGCGGTGGAGCGAACGCCGGAGACGGGGGCGGGGATTGTGAGCTTCCGCAAGGATGAGGTGGACAGCCGGATGGTGGTTTCGAAGCTGAAAGATGCCGGGATTCTGGCCGCGCCGCGACAAGGGTGGGTGCGGACTTCGCCGCACTTCTATGTCACGGAAGAAGAGATTGCGCGAATGATCGATTCCCTGCCCTAACCTCGTGCAGATGGCGAGGGCGCGCTCCCGGATTTCCGGGCCCCGAATAGCTCGGGGACACGAAGCCGGTTGCGCGGAAGATTCTCCGAAGGGGTTCCCGGTTTGCGTGTCTAGCTTTCTCTCACTGCCTCGATCTCTTCCTTTTCGGTCATTCGGTCTTGCTCCGGTGGCAGCGATGACAAGTTTTGCGATTCGTTCGGCTGCTTGGCCTGGGTCGTTTT
>CALFYN010000897.1 GCA_937952345.1 uncultured Acidobacteriota bacterium | reverse complement strand
CGCGAACCGGTGAAATTGGCGGCGTCGACCGCCGTATCATAGATCGGTGCGGCTGATGCGATCGCTGCCATCAGCAGTGTGGCCAGCCCTGCATGCCCTAAGATTTTTCTCATTTTTTGTCGACTCCGAGAGACCTGAAATTTGACAGTTGCCCTTAACTGACATAGGCATAGTAAAGGGAATCGCTCGGAGGAGTAAAGGCCCCGGTCTCGGTGAAGTGTTGTCCGTAAAATGATGTAAAAAAAGAAGTTAAATGTGGAGTTGGAGCTGCTTGTCTAGTACAGTTCTGGTGCGTGGTATGGTACCAAAACCGCCTTATCGGGCAAGGTACTGTAAAGAAAAATACTGTGTGATGTTGCTCGGAAAAACGTTGATGGGGTTTCCCGCCAAGTGGTGTGTAAGAAGCGCTGCGGTTGGCTCACGAGCCATGCAGCGCTCCATTGCCAAGCTAAGCTCTCTTCCGGAATCTCATCACACCCAACAGCACCAGCCCGCTACCAAACAGAACCATGGTCACAGGTTCCGGGATCGGCTCATCGCTGCCACCCGGCAGGTAAACCACCGTAAAGGACTCCGGCCCATCCCCCGTGCCATAATTCCCAGCCACGTCGCATTCGCCGAGCGATTCCAGACACCCGACTTTCGCCGCCATCCCCAGCCGCCACGAATTGCTGAAACCCGCAGCGGCCACCTGCGCAGCGTCAATCCGCAGCAGGAATCCAGCCGAACCCTGCCCCTGCGAGATGTTGGTGAAGTCGATCGGCGCAAGTAGCTCGAACTCCTCCACCAGGTTGCCGTCTCCATCGAACGCACCCAGCCGCAGATCCTGCAGTGTCACGGCTTCCACGTTGTTCGGCTCGTTGACGTTGAACAGGATAGCCAGGTTGAACCAGCTATCAATGCCCAACTCCGCCAGCGTCGGTGTGGAGTACTTCCCCGCACCGGCCACATCACCCGTGATGGGTGTGAAGGCCGTATCCCAATCGGAAACTCCCGTGGGACACGCCACACTCGCCATGGGAACGACACAACCTTGCTCGAAAATCGATGCCTGAAGTGTCATGATCGGTGGGACGACCCCAAATCCGAAAGCCGTGAGATCGGTGGATTGGTCTGGATTGGGGGCGATGATACCGGCAGAAGCACCGCTGTAAGCTCCCAGAACCAGCAGCATCAGTGAAACACGCAAGACAGAGCCCATTCTGCCGGCACGTTTTTTCGTCATCTTCGAAACCTCCTCTGACGATCCAAAAACGTTCGCGAACGGAAGCGGAATTCCTCGTACAGATTAAAGGACCGGTCCGCGAATTACAACCCTTTTTCAAATGCGGTCCGGAGGCCGGATTTCTGCATAACAGCCATAGGTTTCTGCATCTTGAAGGCTGGTTCAGGACAATCTGATAGTACCTTTTTAGTGCCTTTATATCCTTTGAAAAGGCCCCCGAGTGACCGCTGTAAAAAGATAGATATGTCTCCTGAAAAACAGTCAGGCATTCTCATCCCGCCCCGGATATGGTATTCGTGAAAGGATGCAATTCCGCGGACAAGGCAAGCCCGCCGTCGGTGTGATCTTCGACGCCGCCATCGGCGAACGCATCGCCGACCTCATCGGCATGGCCGTCCTCTACGGACTCGACGGCAAGAACGAATGCCGCGTCGTCGCCGTCAGCACCAGCAAGTCCAACCTCAAATCCGCCGCGCTCGCCGAAATCGTCGGCCGCTTCTACGCGGGCGCTGTCAGCGGCGCGTTCGGCGCAGTGGGCCGTACCCTCCCCGTGGGCCTTTCCACCGATGGCAAACTGCCCGCCGACACCCCCATGATCCAAGCCGTAATCGAGCGCAAGAACGCCGAAGGCAAACCCGTCTACAACCACGGCATCCATCACCTCAACGACACCGCCGAAGTGCCCGCCCTCATTCGCAACGCCTTCACCTCGCAGTACGATCAGAACGCCGTCGTCGTCCTCGCCGGACCAGCCACCAACCTCGCCGCCGTCCTCGCCGTCAAGGGCGCCAAAGACTGGATCACTCAAAAGGTGCGCCAACTCGTATGGGTCGCCGGCGACGCCCAAATTCGCGAAGACATCCCCGCCGCCCGCAAAGTGGCCGCCGATTGGCCCGGACCCATCGCCATCGTCAACGACGAAACCGGCAACGCCGTCCGTTTCCCCGCCGCCAGCATCGAAAAGGACTTCGCCTGGACCCAGCAGCATCCCGTCGTGGACGCCTACCGCGCCTTCCACACCATGCCCTACGATGCTCCCACCTCAGTCGCCGCCGCCGTCCTCTACGCCGTGCGCGGCCCGCAACCCTTCTTCACCGCCTCCGAGCCGGGAGCCTTCGAAGTGGCCGCCAACGGAGCCGCCCTATTCCGTCCCGCCGGGGAAGGGAAGCACCGCATGGTGCGGCTCAATCCCGACAAGCAATCCGAATTGCTGGCCACCTACACCGCCCTGGCGAGCGCCAAACCGGTGCCCCGCGTCTCGCGCTTTCGCCCGCCCGTGGTGGAACAGAAGAAGGCTGATCCCCCTAAGCCCCCTGAGAAAAAACCCTAGTTCTGGCAACAGCTTGGCGCGATCGATCATGCCCGCCCGAAATTACACAACTCTTACAATTCGCCCCCCGCAAGCCTGATAGCGTATTAAGCAGGGCAGTCCCATACTTGAACCCTTGGAGATAACTCTTGTCCGACGTTATTAGCATTACGAATCGAACCAAACCCAACTGGGTGACCATCATCGCGCTTGTCTTCCTCCATGCCGGCGCCGTTGCTGCGCCGTTCTTCTTCACCTGGAAGGCGTTTTGGGTCGCCGTTGCGCTGCACTACTTTTCCGTGGGCTGGGGCATCAGCCTCGGCTATCACCGTCTGCACACCCATCGCGGTTACAAGTGCCCGCTCTGGTTTGAGTATCTGCTTGCCGTTTGGGGCGCCATGACGCTCGAAGGCGGACCCATTTTCTGGGTGGCCACGCACCGCATCCATCATCAGAAATCCGATCAGCCGGGCGATCCGCATTCCCCGCGCGACGGCGCATGGTGGGCGCACATCGGCTGGATCATCCTCGGCGAAGCCAAGCACAACAACACACGCCTCATGGCGAAATACGCCCCCGATCTGGCCAAGCACAAGTTCTACGTCTGGCTGAACAACTGGCACTGGGTACCGCTGACCGTCACCGGCATCCTTCTGGCGCTGTGGGGCGGCTGGAGCATGGTGCTGTGGGCCATCTGCTTCCGCGTCATCTTTGGTCTCCATGCCACCTGGGCCGTCAACTCCGCCACGCACATGTGGGGTTCGCGCCGCTTCACCACCCGCGACGATTCCCGCAACAACTGGTGGGTGGCGCTGCTCACCTTCGGCGAAGGCTGGCACAACAACCACCATGCCCATCCGGTTTCCGCCCGCCATGGCCTGGCCTGGTACGAATTCGATCCGACGTGGCTGACGCTGAAGTTCATGCGCGCCATCGGCTTCGTGCGCAACATTCAGGTGGCCAAGGTCAACAGCGTGCTCGACGAAGAGCGCATCGTAGCGTAAAGAAATATTTCCGCCCGTACGGAATCCTTTCTCCTTCTGCCGGCTCATGTCCGGTAGAAGGAGATTTTTCATGTTTCAGAAGAACGCAGGCGGCTTCGATCGCGCTTTCCGCATCCTCGCCGGTCTGGCGGCCCTCGCCGTGACGCAGGTGGGTCCACAGTCGGCCTGGGGCTATATCGGCATCATCCCCCTGGTGACGGGCCTCGCCGGCACCTGTCCCTTGTATTCTGTATTCGGATGGAATACTTGCCCGCTCAAGAAGACCTAAGCGCCGCCGCCCGGTTCGCGGCCTATCGCCCCGCGCTGCTCGCCTACGCCCGCTGTCTTGCCGCCACCGCCTCGGACGCCGAGGATCTGGTGCAAGCCACGCTGCTCGCGGCCATCGAAAACGCCGGCCAACTGGAAAACCACAACGACCCGCGCCCCTGGTTGTTCACCATCCTGCGCAACCGTTTCCACCGCGGAGCACGGTTGCGCGAAACCGTCATCAGCGAAGCGGAATGGGCCGACTTGGCCGTGAGCGCCGGTTGGGCCTCGCCTTTACCCGACCCCTTCGCACAGGCCGCATCCGCTGAGCGCACGCAGCGGCTCGAAGCCGCCTTCCTCGCCCTCGACGGCGAAGACCGCGAAATCCTGCTGCTGCGCGACATCGAGGAGATGAGCGGCCCGCAAACCGCCGCTTTGCTCGGCCTCACTCTTGCCGCCATGAAAAGCCGTCTCCACCGCGCCCGCCTGCGCCTGCTCGCAGAAATACGCCACGCACCGGCCGCATCGACAGCCAAGTCCCTGGAAATGTCGTGCCTCGAAGTGCTGCAGTGCCTCCCCCACTACGCCGACCAATCCCTGCCCCCGCAAGCCAAAGCCGCCGTCGAGCAACATGTCGCCGTCTGCCAGGCCTGCGCCAACTTCGGCCGCCGCTATGCCGATTTGCTCCAATCCCTGCCGTCGCTTTCGCCAGACGGAAAGTCCGGAGCGTAGTTGCGCGTTTGCACTGCAACCGGATTTTGAGCTAAATTCAGTCAACTATGTCCTCTAGTGACGGTAACTCGAAGGAATTGACGTCCTGGAAAGAGATCGCTCAGTTTCTTGGGGTAAGCGTGCGCTCCGCGCAGCGCTACGAGACGGAGATGGGATTGCCCGTGCGCCGGCTTGGGGGGGACAAGGGCCGGGCCGTCGCCGCGAATGTCGAGGACTTGGTCACCTGGAAGAAGAAGAATGTAGCCGCGCCCAGGTTCTGGCAGGATCCAAGATTCCTGCGGTGGTACGCCATTGGCTCGACAGCCGTCATCCTGGCGATGTCGGTGCCACTGGTGCGAGGCGCTTTGGATCGTTGGCAGGTCGGTCAGCCGCATGCCTCCTATTGGCTCTATTCCACTCTGGTCGCAACCGATGAGCATGGGCGGGAGGTTTGGAGGCGGGGCTTCCCTGCCCAGCCCATAGGCGCCCCCAATGAACGGCGCTTTGTCGGTGATCTCGATAGGGACGGGCGGGTGGAGACTCTGGTGCCATTTGTCTCCTTGCGCCGGGACCAGGAGGGCGCTTTCGTCCACTGTATCTCAGAGGACGGTGAGGAACTGTGGAAGATCGAGCCGCGACGCGTGGTCTCCGACCGTCGAACGAAATTCACCAACATCTATGTTTTCCGGGACTTCAAGGTGTTTCCTTCCCCTGACAAAGACGGAACCC
>CALFYN010000896.1 GCA_937952345.1 uncultured Acidobacteriota bacterium | reverse complement strand
CAGGCTGCACCCGCACGGCCCCCGCCTGCCCCAAATCCCACCCCAATCGCAGCGGCTTCTCCCCGCTCACAAAGATCCGCCACACCGACGGCGGCCCGCTCGGAATGCTCGCCAGCAGCGACACCCCATCCCCCTCCCAATCCAACCCGACAGCCCCGCCTCCCCGCAACACCGCCGCCTGCTTCGGCATCGCCCCATCCAGCCCCATCGTGAAAATCGTCTCCGTACCCTCCCCATGCACCGCAAACGCAATCCGCCCCCCATCCTGCGACGCCCGCAGATGCCGCACCGCCGCCCCCGCCGCCCGGTACAACTCCCGTTCGACATCCCCATCCCGCAGCCGGATCGCCGCCCCATCCGTGTACGCCACCCCCTTCGCCGTCCGAACTCCCTCCAACCCCCGATACGTCCCCGCCCGCTCCCGCACAAACGGCCGCGCCGCCCCCGTTTCCACATCCACCGTAAACAACCCCCGCTGCCCGTGCCGGTCGCTCCCGCCCACCAGCAGCCCACCGTCCGCCTGCCACTCCACATGATCGATGTGCGCCAGCTTCGGCTCCAGAATCCGCGTCTTCCCGCTCCCGCTATCCGCCACCGCCACAAAGTTCGATTGCAGCCCGAAATTCTCGTTCGCCGCCCGCGTCAGAAACGCCAGCTTCTTCCCATCCGCGGACCACGCCGGATCGCTCGACCCATTCCCAACGCGCACCGGCTTCTCCCCCATCGCCGCCACGAATATCCCCGGCTCGCCCGTCCGCAACGCGTAATACAGCATCCCCCCGTTCGTCATCCCCAACGGCAGAGCCCGCCCCAGCGTCTCCACACGCACGGCATCGCCGCCATCCGTCCCCACACTCCACAAATCCCCCCGCCGCAAAAAATAAATCCGCTTCCCATCCCGCCCAAATAGCGGAAATATATCGTGATCCGCCTTCTCGATCAGCCGCTTTTTCGCGCTCCCATCGGCCGCCAGCAGAAACACCGTGCGCTCCCCCTCTCGGTCCGGACGCAAATCGTCGAACACAATCCACTTCCCGTCCGGCGACAAATCCATCTTGTTCGGATACGCCCAATCGAGCGACTGCAACACCTCCACATCCCCGCCACCCGCCGGCACAAACGCGATCTGGCTCACGTTGTCCTGCCGGAAAAACAACGTCAGCACCCGCTTCCCATCCGGAGTCCACGCGCACGGCTGCACAAACGGCCGCTCCGCGTTGCGATGCACGGTCACCGCCTCGCCCCCGCCCGCCTCCACCACCCGCAATTCATAGATCCCATCCCGCGTGCGCCACGAATAGGCAATGCGCCGCGAATCCGGCGACACAACCGAGAAATAGGCGAACTCCCCCGACCCCGCCGCATTCCGCGTCAGCCGCTTCACCTCGCCCGACCCCGTCATCCGGATCGCCAGATCCCCGCTCGCCGCATCCACCATCGACACGAACCGCCCGTCCGGCGACGGCGCTCCCAGATGGCTCACCGCCCCGTCATCCCATACCAATTGCGAGCCCCGTTCCCCCGCCGGCGCACACGCCCCCGCCAGCGCCCCAATAAAAGCCCGCCGCGACAGCACGAATCGCCCTTTAGCGTCCGGCCTGCTGCGCCGCCAGCGGACCCACCACCGGAAGTTCAAACCGCTCCCCGTTGTACGCCTTATACATCAGGAACAGCCACAACAGGAACGAGCCCAACCCGATCACCAGTTGCAACAGCCCGTACAGAAACGCCAGCGGCCCCGGCAACAGGTACATCAAAAACATCGAGCCCATCCAGAACGCGATCGCCGCGACGTGAAAAAAGATCGCTTGAAAAGCGTGAAACTTGATCCGCGGATTCTGGTTGTACGGGCTCAGCGCCAGAAACAGCACTCCCGTCACCAACCCCAGCAGGTAACACAACGCACTCGCCATGTTCTCCTGCAAGCCCACCTGCGCATTCGCCTGTGGACCCGCCTGTCCGCCCTGTCCCCCAGGATTCGACTGATACGCCGGCGGCGGCTGCTGCATCCCCGGAGGTGGTCCCCCAATCGTCGCTCCACAAGCCGCGCAGAAGCGGCCCTCTACCTGCGCACCACAATTCGGACAAAAAGGCATCGAAGAGTCTCCTCCGGGTTATCATAGGCCCTTTGGAGAAAAATTGCACCCCGCTGCGCTTCAGTACACCTGAAACAAAAACACCTGGTCCGATCCCTCCGGTGTCAGCGCATACTCCCCGTTCGCCAGATACTCATTCGCCTCCAGCCGGTAAATCCCCTCTCCCATCCGCTTCATGCTCAGATGCAGCGGCCGCGGCGAGTCCTTCTTCCGCTTGTTCGCCGGCGGAAACACCACCTCCCGCTTCCCGTTCTTCACATCCAGCTTGTACAACTGCAGCCGGTCCACCTGCACCGTCTTCGATTCAATCAGAAAAATCGGCTCCGCCAGCGGAGTCTTCGCCGTCGAACTCGCCCCATCCACAACATAGGCGCGGTCGTCCTTGCGCTTCTCCTCCTTCGCCATCGCCACCTCGGTGGGAACCAGGTTGCTCGCATGCAACAAAAACACCACATCCTGTTTCGGAGGCCGCGGGCCGTCATACTTCTTCTGCGCCGGAGCCAATGCCGCAACACAAATAAACAGGGCTAGCAATCGCATCGTTAGTGCCACCTCAACACTATTTTAATGCGGTTTCTACGCGCTCGGTTGCGAGACCTCTTCCACCCGCTGCTCAATCCGGTCCAGCAGCCGGTCCATCTCCCCCGCCTCCATCGGCTTGCGCAGCAACAAGCCTTCCCCTTCCGGAAACAAAGTCTTCACATCGGACTCCATCCCATCGGCCAGCAGCACGAACACCGCCACCTGATTCCGCACCTGATCGAAAAACTCCACCCAGTTCCCGCCGCCGATCCGCACCGCGCAGAACACCACATCCATCTTGATCCGCCGCAACAATTCCAGCGCCTCGTCTTCATTCGCCATCGGCACCGCCCGGTGCTTTCGCCCCGCCCAATACGAGATCAGCCGCCGCTGGTTCAATACGTCCGGTTCCACAATCAGCGCCGTCAACGGCCGCGAGACGCGCCGCGCCCCGTTCTGCTTCGCCGCCGGGGCCTGCTCGGCCGGAAACGCCGCCGGCAGATCGATCTCCAGCCGGCACGAATGCTCGCCCGCCCGCACAATCCGAATATCTCCCCCCTGCCCGTGCAAAATGCCCTTGCACACGCTGAAGCCGATCCCTTCCGAATCCCGCGGAGCCGGCGTCGACGCCCCCAGCGTTTCATCGAAGTACAGCACGCCATACTGCACCGCGATCACCACACGCCGCATGCTCTGCATGCTCTCGATGCGCACCGTCCGGTCGAGCGAAGCCTTCGCCGACCGCGCCGCCAGCAGAATCAGGTTCTTCACCACCGTCTCCAGTTGCTTCACCGATCCGGCTACCCACAACGCATCCCCCGACAGCGCCAGTTGCATCTGCAAGTCGCCCGCCTGCATTTCCTTCCGGCACACCTGCACCGCAGTCTGCACCAGGGCGTTCATCTCCACATTGGCCACTTCCTCGTCCTTCACCGCCACCTGGCTGTAGCGCGACAGGATCGCCGTCGCCCGCAACGATTCGTTGAGAATCGCCTTCGCCTCCGGATCGCCGTGCTCCAGCAGCTTGTGCGCCAGCGACAAAATCGACTCCAGTGGCCCGCGCAATTCCCCCGCCACGCCCGAGATGATCTGTCCCGTCGCCGCCAGCCGCTCGCTACGCATCAGTTGCTCTTTGCGCTGCAACTGCTCAATCAGCTTCAGCACCATCGCCACCTGATTGGCCATATGCTGCAGCGCCGTCAATTCCTCCAGCCGGAAACGCTTCGGCCGTTCGTATTGCGCCACTTCCAACACCCCAATCAATTCCTCGCGCGCAAACATCGGCAACAACACCACGCCCCGCGGAATGCTCTCCCGGTTCGCCCCCCAATACAGCGAACTGCGCCGCGTATCCGGGATATGCAGCGGCGTGCGGTTGCGGAAGCACAGCGAAACCGCATGGTCCGTCCGTTCATCGTTGCGGTCGGCCCGCGTCGGCATCGACTCCGTTCCCGGAGCCACCGTCCGCCGCAGCACCTGCGCCGTGCGGTCGAAGCGGAACACCTCCACACTGCTGATCTCCATTGCCCGCGGCGCCAGCGTCCGCAGCTTCCGGTACACGTCATCCAGCGTGGACGACGTCAACAACTCTTCGCAAAATCCATGAATCCGCCGGATCGACCGCCGCACCCGGCTCCGCCTCTGGTGCCACGTCAGCACCAGTCCGCCGATCGCCAGCAGCACCGATATCGCCCCCAGCAATACCTGCGGCGAGACCAGCCAGTTCCGCTCCATCAGCGTAATCGCCGTCGCGTCCGCAATCACCATCCGGAATTTGTTGTCGAAAGGCGGCTCCATCGCCGCCTGTGCCGCCGTCCCCGTCACCCGTACACGGTCCCCAACCCGGTACCGCCCCAGCCCGCTGCCGATCTGATTCGCCGTCCGCGGCAGATAGATAGGGTAGGGAACCGGCTGATCGTCGCTCAGCAGGATGTATTCTCCACCCCTGTCTTCGCCGAGCGCCACCACCCGCCCCTGCACCAGCGCCGTCAAACCCACCGCGTCCACCTGCTGCAGTTGCTGAATCCGCCGCGACAACGGCGCCGGCGGCGAACTCTGCCCCGCCGTGTTCAACTGCACCGGACGCAGCACCGGCATTCCCCCGCGCACCCCGATCACCCCGCGTACCTCCAGCACATCGCCCGGCGTCACCCGCTCGAACATGAAGTCCGGAGCCTCCAGCATCAGCCCGTGCCCCGACCCATCCCGAATCGGCAAATGCGCGTATTCCCCAAACAGAATCGGGCGCGACGCCGTGATCCCCTTGACCAGAATCTCTTTCCCCTCGAGTGCCGGCGACTTGTCCGCTTCCTTGCGCGCCGAAGCCTCCTGCAACGGAACAGGAGCCTGCGCATGTGCCGCCGTCGCCAGCAGCCAGGCGCCCATCAGGCATCTCCGTATTAGGATTCCGCTAGCCATGTCTCCAGTGCAGGATCGTTGAAATCACGAATCGAAAAATCCGTCGGCGGCAACGGAACCTCCGTCGACCGGACCGCCACCACGCGCGCCCCGGCCCGTCGCGCCGCTTCGATCCCCGTGGCCGAGTCCTCGAAAATCACACACTCCTCCGGCCGCACGCCCAACTCCGCCGCCACTCGCAGGTAGATCTCCGGATGCGGTTTCGGATGCGCCACCTGGTGCCCATCCACCACCGCCGAAAAATAGTGCCGCAATCCGCCTTCATCCAGCACAAAGGCCACATTCGCCGGCTCGGCATTGCTCGCCACCCCCAGAGGGCTCTCCCGATGCCGCTCCAGAAATGCCGCCACCCCCGGAATCAGTTTCTCCATCACGTGCGGTTTCATCAGCGTCCGGTACAACGCCTCCTTCGCCGCGCCGTGGGCAAAGACTTCCTCTTCCGGCATGTCCTCGCCGAACAGCGCGCGCACGATTTGGTCGTTCCTCTTGCCATGCATCCGTTCCAACATAGAATCGGCGGGCTTGTCGTACTGCGTTAGATACTGCACCCAGGCTTGGGCATGTAATGGGTTCGAATCAATCAAAACCCCGTCCATATCTAGGATCAACGCCTTAGCTCTCATCGCTTCTTGGTCCCAACTTTCTGCATTCCGGCCAGCGCTTTTCGCACCGCCATGTCTTTTCGACCCACTCCCCCCAGCAGCCGCAACGCCTCGTCCCGCTGCCGCAAATCCCCTGTCTTCGTCCAAACTTCGTAGTAGGCCAGCCCCAACTCCCGTACCCCCTCATCCGCCGCCGTGAAGGGCCGCAATTGCCACCCGCTCGCCACCCCGGCGCCCTTCCGCCGCAAGATACGATGGTCGTTCCCCGGCATATGGCATCCCGCGCAATCCTTCCCCCGAGCGCACTGCTGCGCCCTGTGGCACCCCGCGCACGCCGCCCGGTCGGTTACACCGGTATGCGTATCGTGACACGTTCCGCACCACAATTCGGCCCCCGCCTTTTGCCGGCACCGGCTCGCCGCCAGTTCCTCCATCTTCCCCCCTCCCACACCCGGAGCAGCCGCATATACAAACGATGCCGCATAGCGCGTCAACAACTCCCCCGCGCGATACCGGCCCACATCCCGCCCTGCCCGTGCAATCCGCGCCGCTCCCGTGAAGTGGCATTGCCCGCACACCGCGTCCCGCGCCGCGCCCTCCAAAGCCGTCGGCACCTCCAGCCGTCCCGACCCTTTCACATGCATCCCCGCCGCCCCATGGCAGTTCTCACACAACACGCCTTCCTTCGACATGACCGTCGCCGCATACCGCCGCACAATGTTCCGGTGGCATTCCCCACAAGCCGCGTTTCCCGTGAATTGCGCCAGCCCCGGCATGGCCAGCAAGGCCAGCAGAATCGGAATCAACGCACCGGACCTCGCGCCAGCGCCGGAGCCCCCGTCTCCCTCAAAATCCGAGCCATCCGTCCCCGCAACCCGCGCACCGTCTCCCGCAACTCCGCATCGCGAATCCGGTTGAACCAGCCCCCCGCCTGTGTCGCCACGCGAGTCCCCGCCAGCAGGTTCGTCTTCTGCTCCGCATCCCGCCGCATGTCATACAACTCGTTCACATCCCAAATGCCTTGGTATTCCATAAAGCTATACTCGGCGGTGCGCAACCCCAGCAC
>CALFYN010000895.1 GCA_937952345.1 uncultured Acidobacteriota bacterium | reverse complement strand
TGATGAAGACGCTACTACTCTGTCTGGCGATGGCTGGTTCGATGCTCGCGCAAAATGCGCGCATTCGCGTCGTGCATGCATCCCCGGATGCCCCCGCCGTGGACATTCTCGTGAACGGCTCGAAGGTCCTCGAAGGCATTCCCTTCCTCGGCTACTCGGACTATCTGTCCGTACCCTCCGGCCGCTATGACATCAAGGTCAACGTCACCGGGACCGAGAACACCGTATTGCAGGCCAACCCGGAACTTTCCGCCGGCAACGATTTCACCGCGATCGCCATCGGCAAAGTGGCGAACCTTGAACTGATGCTGATCGCCGACAACAACACGGAACCAGCCGCCGGTACGGTCCGTCTGCGCGCGATTCACGCCGCTCCCAGCGCCCCCACCGTCGATATCTATGCCACCGCCCCGTATGGAGTGCTCGCCACCCCCACGCTCCCGGGCGTTCCCTTCAAAGCGGTCTCGCCCTACCTCGAAGTCCCTGCCGGAACCTACCAGGCTCGCGTAGCCGTGGCCGGAACGAAGAACGTGGCGATTGATAGCGGCCGTTTGCCCTTGACCGGTGGTATCGTCCGCACAGTGCTGGCAGTCGATGCCAAGGATGGCGGAGCCCCGTTCTCCTTCCTCATCCTCCCCGATCTGCACTAAACCGCAATGCCCTGCCGGATGGATTCCAGCCATCCAGTTTGTATTCCGGCGCTGTTCTGAAAGTGCCACAATACATTCAGAACATCCGGAATCCATCCGGCAGAGGTCTCCATGTTAGTACGGTCTTGCTTACTCCTTCTCTATTCCTCCTTTCTGTCCGCTCAATCCCCACTCGGTACAATCACCGGTACGGTTACGGATTCGCAAAGCGCCCGTGTCCCGGGAGCGGAAATCGTCGCCACGCAAACGGCAACGAATCTCACCTTTAAAACCACCAGTTCGGAAGATGGCACATACTCCATTCCGAACCTGCCAGTCGGCCCTTACTCACTCAGTGCCACTGCCTCCGGCTTCAAGACGGTGAATCGCAGCGGCCTCGTCCTGGAAGTCTCCATGCGCATGCGTG
Organism: uncultured Acidobacteriota bacterium; assembly: GCA_937952345.1. Lineage (GTDB taxonomy): Bacteria > Acidobacteriota > Terriglobia > Bryobacterales > Bryobacteraceae > CADEFT01. The sequence goes on along the minus strand of CALFYN010000895.1, from coordinate 592 downwards.
TGGATATCACCCTTGAGGTCGGTGCGGTCAGCGAATCCGTAACGGTCAGCGGCGAAACTTCGCGAGTGCAAACCGAAGAATCGGCCCTCGGCACCACTGTCGAGCGCAAGCGCATCGAGCAGTTGCCCATGAACGGGCGCAACGTCTTTTCCCTTGCCCGCCTCGTCGCCGGTGTCCAACCGCAGAATTACAGCGCCGATGGCTTTGCCGATGCCGGCAACCAGGCCTTCTCTCAAGTGCGCTTCAATGGCGGCCCCGTTTACGGCAATCAAATCTTCCTCGATGGCGGCGCCAATACCGCCCCCGTGCATGGCGAAGTCTCCGTGGTTCCCATCGCCGATGCCGTCGAAGAGTTCCGTGTCGAAACCAATGCCCTCAAGGCCGAGCACGGCCAAAACAACGGCGGTGTCATCAACGTTGCCACCAAGGCCGGCACCAATGATCTGCACGGCTCGCTCTACGAATTCTTTCGTAATGATGCCATGGACGCGCGCAACGCCTTCGTCACGCAACCCGACAACTCCGGCCGCCTCAAGCCCGTCCTCCGCTATAACCAGTTCGGCGGAACCGTCGGTGGTCCCGTGTGGATTCC
>CALFYN010000894.1 GCA_937952345.1 uncultured Acidobacteriota bacterium | reverse complement strand
TCAGTTGGGGCGCGGGCAAGACGAATCCGCAACTGGCGAAATTTGCGGGCGAATTTCAGTATTTCTATGGGTTCATCGTGTCGTCGATGCTGGCCGGTGTGGTGGGAGTGGGACTGTATCCGCTGGGCGGCACACGCATCTGGTGCCGTTTCTTCTGCCCCATGGCCGCGCTGCTGGGGCTGGTGCAGAAGGTGGGACGCTACAGGATTACGGTGAAACAGAACATGTGCATCTCGTGTGGCATGTGCTCGAAGTATTGCGAGATGGGCATCGATGTGCGGGCCTATGCGCAAGCGGGGCAGAGCTTCACGCGGGCGTCGTGCGTCGGGTGCGGGTTGTGCGCGGAGGTTTGCCCGCGCGGGGTGCTGCGATTGGAAAGCAAGGTATCGCGTGATCCGCAGGAAGCGATGCTGGTGCAGATTCAAGGCGCGGGGGAAACGAGGCCGTTGCGATGAATTGCGCGCTGTGGCTGCTTGTGATGGCGCCAATGGCCTGGCCGCAGGGGCCGGTGACGGTGGAGGACGTCGGCGAGTATGAGGGGGAAGCGGCGTGGAAGATCACGACGCCCGCGGCCACTTACTATTACCATCAGCGCTCGGGAGGATTTGCGAGCCTGGTGGATCGCGACGGCAACGATTGGATCAGCTATCATCCGGGCCAGAAGGAGCGGGGTGAATATCGTGGCATTCCGAACATCGCGCCGCCGGACTTTCATCCGGGGAGGCCGCAAGGGAAGAAGCAGGGCCGGATTGTGTCGCAGTCCGGCGGCCACGTCAGCCTGCTGGCGGAAACCGAAGACGGGCAATGGGCGACGCGGTGGGACATCTTTACGGAATTCGCGCGGATGACGCTGCTGCGCAAGGGTCCGGAGCCGTATTGGATTCTCTATGAAGGCACGCCGGGTGGTTCATTCGAAGTCACGGATTACTGGGTGAATTCGAAGGGAGAGCGTTTCGAGAGTGCGCCTTACGTACAGAAGAATATGTGGCACGGCGATCTACCGGCGCCGGAGTGGGTGTACTTCGGCGATGCCAGGCTGGAACGTGTTCTGCTGCTGGCGCGCGAGCCGTATTCGGATGTCATGGATGAGTACTGGCACTTCGGCGATGGGGGTATGACGGTATTCGGTTTTGGCCGTGGGCCGCGGCAAAGCGGCTGGCAGCGGCTGACCGATGTTCCTTGCCAGTTGACGATTGCCTTTGTCGAAAGTAGGCGCCATGAAGATGTGGTGAAGGCCGTGCGGGCGTTTCGCGGACACTCAACCGGTCCGGGCGACGCTGGTAATTAATTCCTTGACGAGCGGGTTGGGGAATGTGCGGCTGGGCGTGATGGCGAAGAAACTTTCCTTCACTTGGGGGAGGCGGTGCCGTTCGATGAGCAATCCGGCACGGAGTTCGTCTTTTACCACGACTCGCGGAACCAGCGTCACGGCGTTCATGTGAAGGGCCATGACGCGCAACATCGCCATGTCGTCGACTTCGGCGGCGATGACCGGGCGGATTCCGGCCTGATGGAGGATGAGGTCGAAGCCGGCGCGGATGTCGCTTTCGAGACTCGGCAAGATCACGGGTGTACGGCGGCAATCTTCGGGGAATTGGAATGGGCGTTGCGACCGCGCCGGGCGGCCGACGAGGCTGACTTCCTGCTCGGCAAGCAGATGACTGTAGTGATCGGTTTCGGCATCGCGGCGGAGGGCGTGATTGGATAGGACGACATCGACCTCGTGATTGCGGAGCTGCACGATGAGATCCCGTAGGGTGCCCGAGCGCAGCACCAGCTCCACGTCTTTGCGGTTGCGCAGGGGCTTGACGAACTCCCACTGAAAGTTGCGGGAGAGAGTGGCCACGGCTCCGACGCGCAAGACCTGGCGCGCGCGCCGCGAGCGGTGCTTCAGGGTATCGACGAGTTCTTCGCCGGCGCGGAAAATCGAATCGGCGTACTGGAGCGCCATCTGGCCGGCCTCGGTGAGGGCGAGTGTGCGATTTTTGCGAACAAACAGGGGGTGGCCGAGCGCCTCCTCCAACTGGCGGAGCTGAATGCTGAGCGCGGATTGGGCGACGTTCATTCTGTTCGCCGCCCTGGTCAGGTTGCCCTCGTGGGCGATGGCCCAGAAGTAGCGGAGGTGGTGATAGTTGAGGAACATGCTGTTTTCTCAATATATACCAGATAGAACAATCTCATCTAAAACATCTATTGGAAAGAACATTACCGTTCGTTCTATCTTGCAGAAGTATGGTAACGGGAGATTCCACAATACAGGTAGCCGGGCGGCGGGCCGCGGCTTGGGGGCAGGGGTATGCAATCCTCTGCTTCGCCGGGGCGCTGCTGAGCATCGGGCTTCTGGACCTGTTGACCAGCGTCCTGCTGGTGCTGAGCACGTTTCTTTTCGTGATCGTCACGCGTTATTCGGCGCGGTACATGATGGGCGATGCGGGACAGCCGCGCTTCACTTTCTGGCTCTCGGTGACCAGCACGTTTGTATTCGCGCTGGTTCTGGCGGAGAATCTGCTGAGCTTCGCCGCGGCGTGGTGCGGAATCAGCCTCAGCCTGCACCAACTGTTGCAGTTCTACAAAGACCGGCCGGGGGCGTTGCTTGCGGCCAGAAAGAAATTCCTGATCAGCCGTGTTGGAGACGCGGCACTCATCGCGGCGCTGGTTCTGACACAGCTGACGCTCGGCACCTGGGATTTCGAGGGCATGTTCGCCGCGGCGGAGAAACTGCAAGCGGCGCCAACCGCGGTTGGGTGGATCGGATGGTTACTGGTGTT
>CALFYN010000893.1 GCA_937952345.1 uncultured Acidobacteriota bacterium | reverse complement strand
GCGCCGTATCGCGGTACCACGAATCCGTTTCCTTTCACGGTCGATCCCAGCAACGCCCGCTTTGTGCGTCCGGTGTCCATTCCCAAGTCGTACTCCCCCGACCTGCGCATTCCCTACAGCATGAATTACAACTTCGGGATTCAGCAGCAATTGGGCGGAAACTACATGGTGGAAGCGTCCTATGTCGGCAACGTGGGACACAAGTTGCCGCAACTGCGCGAGTTGAACGTGGCGAGGCTCGTGCCCGGCGCGACTACCGGAAACACCAACGCGCGGCGCATCTACGCACCGAACTACACCAGCATCGGGCAGCTACAGACGGTGGGAAATTCGGCGTACAACGCGCTGCAGCTCCAGTTGCAGAAACGTTTCAGCCAGGGGTTCACCATCAACAGTTCGTACACGTGGGCCAAGGCGATCGACGATTGGTCGTACAACGCCTTTGCACAGCTTTCGCAACAGGCGTATCAGAATCCGCTCGACAGAAGATCGGATCGCGGGCGCATTGATGAGGATGTCCGGCACCGCTGGGCGACCTCTTTTCTTTACGGTCTGCCCGTATGGAACGGGCCGCAGTGGTACGCGAAGCTGCTCGGTGGCTGGGAGTTGGGAGCCATTCTGGTGGCCACCAGCGGCGAACCCTTCTCGGTGGTGTCGGGGCGCGACAACTCGCTGGCCGGTGTCGGAAACGACCGGCCAAATGTGGTTGGCGACTGGCGGTTGGGTGACGGCCGGTCGAAGGATGAAAAGCTGGCGCGCTATTTCAACACAGCGGCTTTTCAGCCAAATGCCGCGCTCACGTTCGGCAATTCCGGACGCAACATCATTTCAGGTCCCGGCGCATTCAGCATGGATACATCGCTCACGAAGAACTTCCGCCTGGTGGAGCAACACCGCATCCAATTGCGGTTTGATGCCTTCAACCTGCCGAACAAGGCGAATTTCGGCGACCCCAATGCGACGCTGACCTCGCCGGCGTTCGGACGTGTGCAAAGCGCCGGATCGGGCCGTATTCTGCAGGTTTCGGCGAAATATATGTTTTGACGATCAGAACTCGAAACGCAGACCTAATTGCAGGTTGCGATTGCTGCGCACGCGGCTGATGGTTCCGCCGCTGATGATGTCCACCCGGTTCTCCGGAAGATTGAAATTCGGATGATTCGGCGTGTTGAACGTTTCGAAGCGGAATTGCAGGATCTTGCTCTCATCCAGGCGGAAGCGCCGCGACAGCGATGCGTTGACGTTGAACGTTCCCGGACCATCCAGGATATTGCGCCCCGAGGTGCCGAAGCGGAAGGAACCCACCGGAACCACCGGGAATGCCGTGCGGTCGAACCATTGGTCCGCGGTGGGGTTATCCAGGCTCCCCTTGGCGATGCGGTCCGGACGGCTGGCCTCGCCATTGAGGAAGTTGAAATTCGCCACCTTCGGCGTGAACGGAGGGCCGGTGTAAATGGTGCTGGTGCCCGCCAGTTGCCAGTTACGCGCCGCCACGTTACGCGAGAAATTCGGCTGCAGAATGAAACTGGCGGCAAAGGTGTGCCCGATGTCGAAATCGGAGCGGCCGCGCTCGCCTTTGAGATTCCTCGCGTCCTGGGCGATGGGGAAATTGTAGGTGATCGTCCCGCCGGTGTTTGAGCTCTCATCAATCGACTTGGCAAACGTATACGTGCCGCGCACGAAGAACTGCTTGTTGAAGCGGCGGCGCACCGTGACCGCACCCGAATTATAGATGGAGTTCGAACCGTCATTGATGATGTTGATGGTTCCGAAGACCGGGTAGGGCCGCGGGAACGTGCCGGTCTCCGCCCGCACGTCGAGATCACGAATCTGCTGGTTCATGTCGAAGCGCCGCGGCAGGTGTGTGCCCTTCGATCCGGCGTAGGCAACTTCCAGCACGGTGCCACGTCCGAACTCTTTTTCGAGTGTGAGATTCCACGATTGCAGGTACTGGCTTTGCAGGGAAGATTCCTGCCCGCTGGTGGACGTCACACCTCCTACGCTACGGCGCGCCACGGGATACGGATCGGACATGGTGAGAATGAGCGGATTGTTCGAGACCGCGTTGTAGCTCTCGTTGATGGAGAACGGGTAGGTGTCGCTGTACTCATCCATGCGGTACAGCGAACTGCTGCCGTAGAAGATGCCGTAGCCTCCGCGCAGCACGGTGGTCTTGCGTCCGAACGGGCGCCACGCAAATCCGAAGCGCGGAGCGAAGTCGGTGTAGTCGGCCTTGCGGATGGTGGCGGGCAGGCCCGCATCGGCCGCCATCGTGATGTATTGCGACAGATTCGTAGCCTGAATCCGCTGATCGAAATCCGGCAGGCCGCCGCGTCCGGCGATGACAATCTTGCCGAGTGAAGGAACAAACATCGACCATTTCCCGAACTTCTCGCGCGGCGGTTTCATCAGTTCGTAGCGCAACCCGAAGTTGAGAGTGAGGCTGGAGGAGATCTTGTAATCGTCCTGTACGAAGCCCGAGTAGTTGGAGATCAGATGGTAAGGGCCCGCGGCGTCCAACTGCCGGCGCGTGGACTGCGGCCACCCCAGCACCAGATCCGCAATCGGAGTGCCCGTGAAGCGCCCCAGGAACGAGATGCGCCCGCGCGTATCGCCGTACTGGCGCGAGAAATACTGCATGCGCAGAAAATCGCCGCCGAACTTGACGGCATGCTTCCCGCGCAGCCACGTGTTCGTTGCGGCGTACTGGTAATTGTTGAACGCCCAGATCTTCGGGTAATCGTAGGCGGGGCCGAGCGGGATATAGC
>CALFYN010000892.1 GCA_937952345.1 uncultured Acidobacteriota bacterium | reverse complement strand
TCGCCATGGACGTTTACTTCGGCGTGACGTGGATGAGCGCTCCGGGGTTGGCGTCTTCGAGCAGCCAGAGCGTGCCGTCGGGGGCTTGCGCGACGTCGCGGATGCGCTTGCCGATCTCCCAGCGTTCGGCGGGCTTGGCTCCGCCTTTGCCATCGAAGAGTATACGGCTGAGGGATTTGGTTCCGAGGCCGGCGATGAAGCCGCTGCCATCCCATTGGGGGAAGGCTTTCTTGCCGCGGTAGAACATGAGGTTGCCGGGGGCGATGACGGGTACCCAATAAAGCACAGGCTTGGTGAATTCGGGGTGCGAATCGTGGCTGGGGATGGGCACCTGGTTGTAGTTCATGCCGAAGGAGACGAGGGGCCAGCCGTAGTTTTTGCCTTTCTCGATGAGGTTGAGTTCGTCGCCGCCGCGGGGGCCGTGTTCGACTTCCCAGAGTTCGCCGGTGGGCGAGAAGGCGAGTCCGTAGGGGGCGCGGAAGCCCGAGGCCCAGGTTTCCGAGGGGGTTTGATTGGGGCCCGGAAAGGTATATGTGCTGACGGGTTTGGCGGTTTTTGCGAGTTCGGTGTCGCGGGGCGGATCAATGAGCGGGATGGTGGATGCGCCGGTCTTGCCGTAATTGGGATTGCCGGGGGCGGGTTTGCCATCGAGGGTGAGGCGGAGGATTTTGCCGACGGGTTGATTGGGGTCCTGGGCCGGGGTCATGCGCTGGCGGTCGCCGACGGACATGTAGAGGTACTGGCCATCGGGGGAGAATGCGATCTGGCCGCCGGCCTGTCCGCCCTTGCCACGGGGCATTTGGCGCCAGATGACCTGGAAATCTTCGAGCCTGGGGATGCGGCCGAGGTTGAGTTTGGCGCGGGCGAGGGCTTGGCCGCCGCCGTAGTCGCCGGGTTCGATGTAGGTGATGTAGATGCTGTTGTCCGTGGCGTAGTGGGGAGAGACGAAGACGCCGAGCATGCCATTCTGGCCCTGCCAGTAGACGGGGGGCGTATTGGCGAGGGGCGCGATTTTCTCGCCTTGGGCGGATACGAGCCAGATGGGTCCGATTTTTTCGGTGACCAGCATGCGGCCGTCGGGGAGGAAGGCGATGCGCCAGGGGAGTCCGAAGGTGGACACGGTGGTTAGATTGAAAGGCAGGGTGGGCTCGGGTTTGAGGTCTCCCACGTTGGTTTGGGTCCAGGCCGCGGCGGAAGCCAGCGTGAGCAGGAACACCGCTCTTGCGAGTTTCATCGTCATCTCCTTAGGGTTGCTGCGCAGATATAGTCCAGTATACGAATTGGGGGAAGGGGCTGAGGGCGGCGGAGCAATTTTGAGAACAACGTGATCTCCGGAGGTAAAACAGAGGTGATCCTCGACTATAGATGATATACTGTGCGGCACTATGAGGATGCTCACTTTGTGCCCTGTACTTCTGCGCGGTTTCCTGCTGGTCGCGGTGATGCTGGTGGGTGATGGGATTGCGGCTGCGCAGGCGCTCGGTTCGATCACCGGAGTGGTGACGGATTCGAGCGGGGCGTTGATTCCCGGGGCGGATGTGGAGGCGGTCCACATGCAGACGGGAGTGGCCAGCAAGACGCAAACGAACTCAGCCGGAGTGTACCGGTTTGCATCGCTGCCGATTGGGAGCTATGACATCCGCATGTCGGTGTCGGGGTTTAAGGCGTGGACACAGAAGGGCGTGTTGCTGGAGACGGACCGGACGGCGCGGATTGATGCATTGATGGAGGTGGGCGCGACGCAGGAGAGCGTGACCGTTGAGGCGGAGGCTCCGCTGCTGGAGAAAGAAACGTCTGTGGTGGGCACGCAAATCAATGCCGACCTTGTGAATAAGCTGCCGTATCAGTTGACCGGCTCGATTCGGAATCCGTTTGCTTTTGTGCAATTGACTCCCGGGGCGCAAGGGGCGAGCGGGGCGGCGGAGGGGATCCGGATTGCCGGGAGCCGCACGTATGCCAATGAGGTGTATGTGGATGGTGTGCCGTTTTCCTATAACGCCGGGCAGAACGTGGCGGGACCGGGATCGCCGGCGTTGGACACGGTGGCGGAATTTCGCGTGGAGACGGCGATTCCACCGGCGGAGATCGGAAGGACGGGTGGTGGCGCGGTGATGATGGCGAGCCGTTCCGGGGGAAACCGGCTGAACGGGAATCTGACGGCGCTGTTCCGGAACGGAATCCTGGATGCGCGCCGCTACAATGCGGCTCGGGCGGACGTGACCCGGCAGGGGGAGTTCGGCGGATCGTTGGGCGGGCCGGTGTATTTGCCGCGTATTTATGACGGGCATAACCGGACATTCTTCTTTGCGAATTACACGGGGTTCCGGCGGCTGAACGATGTGCAGGGACGCACGGGGACGCTGCCGACGGCGAGCATGCGGGCGGGGGATTTTTCGTCGAATCCGGAGGTGCTGTACGATCCGGCAACGACGGCGGCCAATCAGCGGCGGCAGCCCTTTGCGGGGAACCGGATTCCGACGAACCGGATTTCGCCGTTTGCGTCGAAGTTCCAGAGCGTGATCCCGCTGCCGAACGGGGCGGGGCTGGCTAACAATCATCTGGGGGCGTTGCCGAGCGTTCTGGACCTGAATTCGTACTTCGTGAAGCTGGATCATCAGTTCACGCCACGGCACCGGGTGAATGGAAGCTACCGCTTGCGCTTTGAGG
>CALFYN010000891.1 GCA_937952345.1 uncultured Acidobacteriota bacterium | reverse complement strand
TTCGAAGGGTCGGTGACGTGCTGCGCGCCGTTGGTCAATTTCCAGATCAGCCACGTGTCCACATTGCCGAATAACAGATCCCCATTGCGGGCCTTTTCCCGCGCGCCGGGCGTGTTCTCCAGAATCCAGCGCAGTTTACTCGCCGAAAAATACGCATCGACGATCAACCCGGTCTTCGCCGTAATCACCGGGCCATGCGTCACCGCAAGTTGATTGCAGAAATCCGCCGTGCGCCGGCATTGCCACACAATCGCCGGCCCGACAGGCTTGCCGGTGGCGCGATCCCACACCACCACGGTCTCGCGCTGGTTCGTGATCCCGATGCCTGCAATCTGCGACGCGGAGACTCCACCGCGATCGAGCACCGCGCGTGCCGACTCCATCTGCGCCTGCCAGATTTGCAGCGCGTCCTGCTCCACCCAACCGGGCCGCGGATAGATGCATTCGATCGGCCGCGACTCCATGGCGAGGCTTTCGCCACGCTCGTTGTAGAGCACGGTACGGGCGCTGGTGGTTCCTTCATCAAGGGAAATCAGGTAAGGCACTTTGGCATCCTAACACGTTAAGATAGAGGCTTATGTTCTTTCGCCGGGAAAAACCTCGTGTGCCTACGTTCAGTGAAACGATGGAGGAACTGCGCAAGCAGGGCTTCACGGTGCAGCCGGAATCGGGCGGCGGTATGCGCGTCAGCAAGGGCATTTGCGCCGCGGTTGTGAAGGAGTCGCAAGGCGATCGTCCATCGGTGGGCAAAGCCGGCGTGTTGCTGGGCGACGAGATCGGACAACTCTGCGACGGCGGCTATCAGAAGTTCTGGCTCGCGCCGAGCGGACGCCGCGCTCCCGCGGCTGCCGAACATCTGCGCGCGTTGCACAACTTCGAGGAAGACCTGAAGGAAGGCATGGGCCTCATCAGCCTTTACAACGAATCGCTCGGCTCGGTGAACGAACTGCACCTGTATGACCGGGTGAAGGATCGCGACCACGGCGTGGCCAAGCGGCCCTGGGAGCGATAGCGCCATGCAGTCGCGGCGCGCGTTCCTGGCGCAATCCGGCGCGGTGCTTGCCGCGCAGACTCGCCCGCGGCCGAATATCCTCTGGATCTCCGTGGAGGATATGAGTTCGCAGTTGGGTTGCTACGGCGATCCTTTGGCGCACACCCCGAACCTGGACAAGCTTGCGACACAGAGCGTGCGATACACCAACGCACATGCCGTCATCGGTGTCTGCGCCCCTTGCCGTTCCAGCATCATCACCGGCATCTACCCGGCGTCTCTCGGCACGCTGCACATGCGGTGCGATGCGCAAATCCCGGCCGAAGTGCGCTGCTTCCCGGAGTTTCTGCGCAAGGCCGGTTATTACTGCACCAACAACGTCAAAACCGACTACAATTTCAAGCATCCGAAATCGTCCTGGGACGATTCCAGCCGCACGGCGCACTGGAAGAACCGGCCCTCGGGAAAGCCGTTTTTCGCCGTATTCAACAACACGGTGACGCATGAAAGCCACATCCCGCTGCGCGGAAAAAAGCAGCAGGATGACACGAAGCGCGTGAAGGCTTCCGAGCGGTGCGACCCCGCCAAGGTGGCGATTGCGCCCTATTATGCCGACACGCCGGAGATCCGCCGCGATCTGGCCAACGTGTACGACACCATCACGCAGATGGACTACGATTCCGGAGACCTGCTGCGCGAATTGGAGGAAGCCGGGCTGGCCGAAGATACCATCGTGTTCTTCTGGTCCGATCACGGCGTCGGCTTGCCGCGCGCCAAGCGCTGGCTGTACGGATCCGGCACGCGCGTGCCGCTGCTGGTGCGCATCCCGGAAAAATTCCGCCAATCCGGGCAAGGCAAACCCGGCTCAGTGAGCGAGGAACTGGTGAGCCTCATCGATCTGGGGCCCACGGTGTTGAATCTGGCCGGAGTCCCGGCACCCGCCTACATGCAGTCGCGAGCGTTTCTGGGCCCCAGTCTGAAGCCCGCGCGCAAGTATCTGTACGGCGCGCGCGACCGCATGGATGAGCGTTATGACATGGTGCGCATGGTCTTCGACGGCCGCTACCGCTACATCCGCAACTTCGATAACGACCGCCCGCACTACCAGTACATGAACACGCCCGAAAAGGGGCCCACGATGATGGAGTTGCGGCGTCTGCACGAAGCGGGCAAGCTCGCGCCGGCGGCCGAGCGGCACTTCCATGCCAAGCCAGCCGAGGAACTCTACGATGCGGCCAATGATCCGCACGAGATTCACAACCTGGCCGCGCAGCCGCAACACAAGGCGCGCGTGGAGGCGCTACGCAAAGAGCTGTTCGCGTGGATGCGCGAGATCCGCGACATGGGCTTCATTCCGGAGCCTGAAATCATGCGCATGGAGGCGCAGTACGGCAACCGCATGGCCATCCTCCGCGCGCCGGAGAATGCTACGCTGCTCGACGATCTGATCGCGCTCGAAACCGCGTCGCAGGCCGAGTTGCGCAAAGCGCTTTCGAGCAAACATGTCGCCGTGCGCGCCCGCGCGGCGCTCAAGATCCGTTCCGGCGGGGCGGAGATGGAACGCGGATTGACCGATGAATCGGCCACCGTGCGCATCGCCGCCGCCAAATCATTAGTGCGCATTCCTGTTTTGGTGAAGGAGCTGTCGCACCCCGATCCGTGGACCCGGCTGGCCGCCGCTCAGGCGCTGGACGCTCTCGGCGAAAAAGCGCGGCCCGCCTTGGAAGCGCTGCGCAAGGCGCTCGAGGACGAGAACCGCTACGTGGTGCGCGTGGTCAATCACGCCGTCAACGGGCTGCTCGGCACAAAGAACGAAGTGGCCTGACAACCACTGCTTCCAAGTAGTACAGTTGATTTTTATGTCACAGATCAAAGGCCCTGCCATTTTCCTAGCCCAGTTCATGGGCGATGAAGCCCCGTACAACTCCTTGCCGGCGATCACCGCATGGGTGAAATCGCTGGGATATAAAGGCGTCCAGCTTCCCTCATGGGATGGCCGGATCATGGACCTCAAAAAGGCCGCCGAATCGAAGACCTATTGCGACGAATTGAAGGGCCAGACCAACGGCCTGGTGGTCACTGAACTGGCTTCGCACCTGCAGGGCCAACTGGTGGCATCGCACCCCGCCTACGATGAACTGTTCGACGTATTCGCCGCCGATGAAGTGAAGGGCAACGTGAAAGCGCGCACGGAGTGGGCCATCGCCCAGATGCACCTGGTGATCCGCGCCTCGGCCAACATGGGCCTTACGGTATCGCCGTCCTTCAGCGGCGCGCTGCTGTGGCCGTACATCTATCCGTGGCCGCAGCGCCCGGCCGGCTTCGCCGAAGAGGGGTTCAAGGAACTCGCCGCGCGCTGGAAGCCGAT
>CALFYN010000890.1 GCA_937952345.1 uncultured Acidobacteriota bacterium | reverse complement strand
CGCCAGCACCGCGCGCGTTTCTTCATACTCCGGATACACGGAAAACATGTTCCGGTCCAAATGTTCTTGCAAGTAGGCGAGCACCTTCGGCGAGCAGCCGACGGTATTTTCATTGAAATCGAGCCGCAGCTTCCCCGCCCGCCCCGACGAAGGCGGCGAATAGGGCCGCATTTTCTGGACGGCCGCGCGGGGCAGCGGAAGCTCACTTGCCAAGGCGAACCTCGACCGAACGGGCATGGGCTTCCAACCCTTCGGCGCGGGCCAGCGTCGTGATGGCGGGACCCAGGCGCCGCAGCGCTTCGCCGTTCAATTCCTGCACGGAAATCACCTTCACGAAATCCGCCGAGGACAGCCCGCCGCGCAACCGCGCCGCCCCGCTGGTGGGCAGCACATGGCTTGGCCCGGCAGCGTAATCGCCCGCTGCTTCCGGACTGTTCGGCCCCACAAACACGGCCCCGGCATGCTTCACCAGATCGAGCAGCCGCATCTCGGGAATACTCAAATGCTCCGGTGCAAACTGGTTCGACAACTCGACGGCATGCTCCAGGGAAGACGTAATCAGGATCGCGCTGTTCTTGTCGATCGCCTTGCGCGCCGTCTTCGCGGTGGGCAGATCTTTCAACTGCCGGTCCACTTCCAACTGCACGGCTGTGGCCAGGCGTCGCGATGGCGTCAGCAGAATCGCCGCGGCATCCTCGTCATGTTCGGCCTGCGCCAGCATATCGGCGGCAAGCCACCGCGGATCACCCTCGGCCGAGATCAGCAGAATCTCGGTCGGGCCGGCAACGAAATCGATGCCCACTTCGCCGGCCAGCAACTTCTTGGCCGCTGTCACATAGATGTTCCCAGGACCAACGATGCGGTCCGCCCGGGGCACGGTCTTGGTCCCGAAGGCGAACGCCGCAATCGCATGCGCGCCTCCGATCTGAAACACCTGGTTCACTTCCAGCAGCGCCGCGGTGCCGTAGATATCGCGGTTCGGCTTCGGTGAAGCCACCATGATGTTCGGCACGCCGGCCACCTGCGCGGGCACCACCGTCATCAGAATCGTGCTCGGCAGCGGATAGCGTCCCGACGGCACATAGGCCGCCACGGAATCGAGCGGGCGCAGAATCTGCCCCAGCCGGATGCCTGGAGCAAGCGCTTTCCGGAACGGTTTCGGCAATTGCAGCCGCGAATAGCCGCGAATATTGTTCGCCGCCGTGCGCACCGCGTTGCTGAAATCGGGATCGAGTTCCTCGGCGGCGCGCTGCAATTCTTCCTGCGGCACACGCACCGAAGATCCCTTCAGCCCGTCGAATTTGCGGGCATACTCGAGCAACGCCTTGTCGCCGCGCTTGCGAACCGCTTCGAGAATCGGCTTGACCACGGCTTCGGCTTCATCCAGCCGCGCCGTGCGCCGTTCGAGGATTTTATTGGCCTGGTTAGCTTCGAGAATCCTGATCATGGTTACATCACAATCTTATTCAGCGGATATTCCACAATCCCCTGTGCGCCGGCTTCCTTGAGGCGCGGAATAATGTTCCGCACGGTGGATTCATCCAAAATCGTATTCACCGCCAGCCATTCGTCGTCGCTGAGGTGCGAAATGGTGGGATTCTTCAGCGCCGGAAGCACGGAGAGCACGGTTTGCAAATCCTGCTTGCGCACGTTCAGCATCAGGCCGACCTTGCCCAGCGCGTTGATGGCCCCTTCCAGAAGCATGCGGATATCCGCCAGTTTGCGCTGCTTCCACTCATCGTTCCAGGAATCCTTGTTCGCCACCAGTTGCGTATTCGATTCCATCACCACATCAAGAATGCGCAGCTTGTTCGCGCGCAGCGAAGACCCGGTTTCCGTCACTTCGACAATGGCATCGGCCAGCACCGGAGGCTTCACTTCCGTCGCCCCCCAACTGAATTCCACCTTCGCCGTCACACCGTGGCGCGCCAGGTAACGTTTGGTTGCCCCCACCAGTTCGGTGGCGATGATTCGCCCTTGCAGATCCGTCACCTTCTTGAACTCAGACGCTTCCGGCGCGGCCAGCACCCATCGCACCTTGCCGAAGCTCTGCTTAGCGTAGATGAGATCGGCCACGGTAACCACATCGGCCTCGTTCTCTTCCACCCAATCGCGGCCGGTCAGCCCCGCGTCCAGCACGCCGTCTTCCACGTATCGTGCCATTTCCTGCGCGCGGATGAGCATGCATTCGATTTCCGGATCGTCAATCGCCGGAAAGTAGGAGCGGCTGGAGACGGTAATATTAAACCCCGCCCGGCGAAACAGGTCCACCGTGGCATTCTCCAGACTTCCTTTCGGAATACCTAATTTCAATTTCAACGCGCTCATCCTCCGTAAACCTGGTTCGGATCGAATGTCTGCTCGGCCGTCACCACCCACTGGCCGTTTTCGAGTTTGCGGTAAAAGCAGCTTTCGTACCCGTTATGGCAGACGCCCGGTCCAAGAGCCTCCACCTTGATCACAACGCTATCGATGTCGCAATCGGTGGCGATCTCCTTCACCACCAGCCGGTGCCCCGAGCTTTCGCCCTTCAGCCACAGCTTCTTGCGCGAACGGCTGTAGAAGGTGGCAAATCCCGTCTCCACGGTCTTTTTCCACGCTTCCTCGTTCATGAAGCCCACCATCAACACCTCACCGGATTTGTGGTCCTGGATGACCGCCGGAAGGAGACCGTCAAATTTTGTAAAATCGAGATCCATTGCAGTTCTATAAAAGAAAAAACCCGCCGGAACCGCGGCGGGCATTCAACTTTCGAAGTTGTTTCCGGTTCGTTTCAGAACCCTGCCCGGCTCGGCAATCGCCCGCTGAAATGATGGGGATGATGATGCAGGGCAGCGGCTGTGAACATGAAATAAGAGTATACCACGAACGGACGCGTTTACCCCAGCACGTTTAGCCCCGAAACCCGGTCCGCCCCGGCATAGGCCGACTCCACACGCCGCTGCTGGATTTCGGCCTGCGCCGCGCTCGCCATCCGCGCCGCCGCCGATGCCACAGCGCGATCCTGCGAGGAAGGCTCGGGAGGAGCCAGAGCCGCCGCCTTCACCTGCTGCGCCTTGCGTAGCGTGGCTTCCGGATCGCCGGCAACCGGTGCGGTGTCAATGGCAACCTCGCCCCCCACCGCATACAGCCGGCCATCCGGCCCGCGCTGAAACGTATAGGTGGGCCCGCCCCGCGCATACGGACCCGCCGCCATCACATGCGCCTGTTCGTGCGCCCGCACTTCCCGGTCCCTTTGCGCCAGCTGCAGCAGCGCCGCCTGCGCTTCCACATCCGGGGCACGGTTGTTGCGCACCCGGCGCACCGGCTGGATCGGCGCTGTCACCGCACCGGCCAATGCCTCCAATGTGATGGGACCGACCATACTCCTCCACCGCCTCATCGGCAAACACAACCGGTTTTTGAGCAAAATAGAGAGCATGACTCCCGCGCGCTGGCAAAAAGTGGAAGAGATCTTCCATGCCGCGCTCGACCTTCCCCCCGCTGACCGCGACGCCTTCCTCTCCCAATCCTGCGGCTCCGACCTTGATATGGCCGCCATGATTCGCGAGATGATCGACGCCGACCAGGACTCCGCCGCCAACCTCGGCCACATCGACGTCGCCGTCCAACAGGCCGCGAAAATCGCCATCCACGGCGCGAAAACCGACATTCCGAAACGCCTCGGCCCCTATCGCATCGAACGCGAAATCGGCGCCGGAGGCATGGGCGCCGTCTACCTCGCCACTCGTGACGATGACCAATACCATAAGCAGGTCGCCGTCAAATTGATCCATCACGGCATGACCTTCGCCGGCACCATTGAACGATTCCTCCAGGAACGCCAGATCCTCGCCAATCTCGATCATCCCTACATCGCAAGGCTCCTCGACGGCGGCGCCGCCCCGGACGGCCGCCCCTACCTCATCCTGGATTACGTGGAAGGCGTCACCATCGATGCCTACTGCCGCGAACACCAACTCAGCATCGCCGCCCGCTGCCGCCTGTTCCTAAAAGTCTGCGAAGCCGTCGCTTATGCCCATCAGAACCTGATCGTGCATCGCGATCTCAAGCCCGCCAACATCCTCGTCAATACCGAGGGCACCCCCAAACTGCTCGATTTCGGTATCGCCAAGCTCCTCGGCGACGGCGCAACGGACGCCATGACCCGCGCGGCCGTCGGCATGATGACACCCGAATACGCCAGCCCGGAGCAGGTCCGTGGATTGCCCGCCAGCACCACCGTCGATGTGTACGCCCTCGGCGCCATCCTCTTCGAGTTGCTCGCCGGCAAGCCCGCCCACAAGTTCAGCAACTACTCCGCCACCGAACTCGTCCGTGTCATCTGCGAACAGGATGTCCCCAGCGTGAACAGCGTTGCCAGTGAGCGCATCCCGGCCGACCTCGAAAACATCGTCCACATGGCGATGGCGAAGGAGCCGCGCGTGCGCTACCAGTCCGCCGAGCAATTGGCCGACGACGTCCGGCGCCACCTGGACCATCTCCCCGTACTGGCGCGCGGCAACTCCCACCTCTATCGGGCGCGGAAATTTTTCATCCGCAACTGGATTCCGGTCACGGCCGTCACTCTCACCATCGTCTCCCTCGCCACAGGCGTCATTCTCGCACTTCGCCAGGCGGACATCGCCGAGCGCATGCGCCTGCGTGCCGAACAGGAGCGCACGCGCGCTGTCGAAGCCATGCGCGAGGCCACTGAGCAACGCGCCGCCGCCCAGCGCAATGCATCCGAAGCCATCGCCCAGAAGACCCGCGCCGACGAACGGTTTCATCAGGTGCGCACGCTCATCCAGCGCTTCCTCTTCGACATCGACAAAGCCGTCCAGGACGTGCCCGGAACCAGCGCCGCGCGCCGCGTGGTGGCCAGCACGGCCCTCGAATACCTGGATGGCATGACGAAGGACGGTTTGCCCGATCGCAGCATTCTGCGCGATCTCGCCCTCGCCTATGAGCGTGTCGCCGAATTGCAGGGCAGCCCGGCCCGCCCCAGCCTCAATGACTTCCCTGCCTCTCTCGCTTCCTACCAGAAAGCGCTCCGCATCCGTAAGGAACTCGGCGTCGACTCCCCCGTCGCGCGCGCCGAGATCATGGCTCTGCACGCCTTCATCGGCACGGTCTATCGGAATCTGGAAAAACGCACCGAATCGGCCGCCGCCTTCGAAAACGGCCTGCGCTTCTTCGAAGGACCGGATACCGCACATCCGCAAGTGCGCATCGCCGCCGCCAATCTCTATAACCAGCGCGCCGAACTCCGCTCCGTCCAGCAACAAAGCAAGGATTCCATTCACGATTACACGCAGGCCGAAAAACTCCTTGCCCCCGTCGTTGCCCAGCAAGCCGCCAACATCGAAGCGGCCCGCTCCCTGGCGCTCGTGCGCATGCACCTCGGCGATCAACTCTGCCGCGCCGGCAACTATCCGGAAGGGCTGCCCTACTTGCACAAAAGCGTCGACCAACTGCGCGGACTCACCGGCCACGATCCCAACAACATGGGCCACGCCCGCTCGCTCGGCATCGTACTGCGGGCTCTCTCCAGCGCTTACCTCGACCGTGCCGCCGGCCCCCATCGCAACACGGACCTTGCATTGCGCCTCGCCGGTGAACAGGTGGAAGTCAGCAAGCGCGTCGCCGAAAAGGACACCGGCAATCACACCGCCGAGCGCGATTACATCCGCGCCATTGCCGCCCTTGCCCGCGCCCACGCCTCACGCGATGAGTGGGAGCCGGCCTCGCGCTTCTACGGACAAGCTCTGGCGATGACGGAAGCCTCCCCACACGCCTCTGACGCCCCGTCGCAGTTGGACATCGCCTACTACGGGGCCGAACTCATCACCGCCGAATTCTACCGCAAGAACTACGACAAAGCCCTTCAGTCCGGCCGCCGCAGCGTGGCCATCTGGCAGGATTTCATCGCCAAGGGATCCAAGAACCGCTTCTTCCACTTCAACATCGCACTCGTCGTACGCCGCTTCGGGGACATCGCGCTGATCAACGGAGACCGCGAAACCGCCCGCCGCGAATATCAGCGCGCCATGGACATTTTCACTTCTCTGCAAAAGCAGGATCCGGCCACGCAAATGTTCGGCTACCAGGTGAAAATGACCGAAGACGCGATC
The DNA here is from genome assembly GCA_937952345.1 of uncultured Acidobacteriota bacterium. GTDB lineage: Bacteria > Acidobacteriota > Terriglobia > Bryobacterales > Bryobacteraceae > CADEFT01. Next base: position 1,271 of record CALFYN010000890.1, on the reverse strand, counting down.
GCAAAATTGCCGCGTTAGCTCACTTCCCCGTCATGCGGTCGATGCGCGGCCCCAGCCATCCCAGCAGCGCCGCAGCCGCCAGCAGACAAACCCCCAGGCTTCCGTAAAGGCTCATCAACGTCCCCGGTTCAGTCGCCACAAAGAACCCCGAAATAAAGCCAGCCAGCTTATTCCCCAACGATGTTGCGAAAAACCATGCCCCCATCATCACGCCCACCACCTGCGGAGGAGAGAGCTTCGTCACCATGCTCAACCCCACCGGGCTCAAACACATCTCCCCGATCACATCCAGCAGATACACACCCGCCAGCCACAACGGGCTGATCTTGCCATCGGCGGTCATCGCTGACGCCGGCACCAGCAAACACATCGCGCAGCCGATCGACAGCAACCCCAACGCGAATTTCCGAGGCCCCTCGGGCTGCCGGTCACCCAACCGGATCCACATCCGCGCAAACACCGGCGCCAGCAAAATCACGTAAAACGGCGTCAGCGATTGCAGCCAGCTTGCCGGAAAGCTGAACCCGGCGAGTTCCGTCCGCACCAGTTGCTTGGCGAACAGATTCAGACTCGCCCCCTTCTGTTCATACGCCGCCCAAAACAAAATCGTAAACGCAAACAAAATCCCGATCGCCATCACCCGCCGCGTATCCGACGCGCTCCACGCAGCATGTTCCTGCTTCTGCTTCCCTGCCCCGTTCCGCCGGTGGCCGGATTCCGGCAGCGTTCGCCAGCGCAGCATCAGCACGCCCAACCCCAGCAGCATGCCCACGCCCGCCGAAGCGAAGCCCCAATGCCAACTGCCCGCCGGATCGAACCCGCGCGCGCGCAGGAATTGCTGAAACGTAGCGCTCTCGGCCAGCCATCCGCACACCAGCGGAGCCAGCACCGCGCCCACATTGATCCCCATGTAGAAAATCGAAAATCCGCTGTCCCGCCGCGGATCGTCCTTCCCATAGAGGCTCCCCACCATCGTGCTGATGTTCGGCTTCAGCAGGCCCGTCCCGATGGCAATCAACGTCAACCCGCCATAGAAGAACGGCAGCGAATGCACCGCCAGGGCAAACTGCCCCAGCGCAATCACCACCCCGCCGATCACCACCGCGCGCGACGCTCCCAGATATCGGTCCGCCACCAGCCCGCCCGGCACCGCCAGCAGGTACACCATCATCGTGTACGTGCCGTACATGGACGCCGCTTCCTTTGTACTGAAGCCAAGTCCCCCGCTCGCCGCCGGCGCAACCATGAACAGTACCAGAATCGCCCGCATT
>CALFYN010000889.1 GCA_937952345.1 uncultured Acidobacteriota bacterium | reverse complement strand
TACTACCTCATCGAACGCGACGCCCCCGACGCCCCCATCCTCGACTGGAAACAAGTCGGTGACGACAGCCGCATCCTCGCCAATCGCGGCTACCGTCACCGCAGCGCCCCGTTCTTCGAATTCTTTGGCCTCGAATGGGACCGCGCTCTCCTCGTCCACCCCGCCTGGTTCAACACCGAAGACGATTGGGGCAAAGCCGGCAAGCCACCCGAGCATGTCTTCGGCAACCGCCAGTATCAAATGGGTACGCGCTTCCACAACATGGATTTCCAACTCCCGCCCGGCGCATCCATCGAGCGGTTCTGGGATAACTCCGCGCGCCAGTTCTATGTCCCCAAAGGTGCGCAGGCCCGCCGAGAAGAGCCCTTCCTCCCCTCCGGCCGTTTCTATCGCGTCACCGAAACCATGTTCGATGGCAACTGGCCCAAGCACGATCCCAACTACGCTCACGCCAAGCCATATCTCGCCACGGTGCCCGCCAACGAAGGCTACAACTCCGCCGTCAGCGGTGGACGCACCATCGGCCAATCCTGGGGCCGCGTCCGCATCCCCGTCACCCTCGATTCCTCCGGCACATTCGATTTCTACAGCCCCTTCATTCTCACCTCCGGCAAATCCACCACACCCGTGCAGATCCGCACTCTCCGCGCCAAGCCCTTCCGCGCCGATGAGCCCGACATCTGGTCCCCCTGGAGCGATGTCTCCCAATCCCTCCCCTTGCATGGCGTCTACCGCTTCCAACTGCGCGGCCGCCCCGGCCTCACCGCTTCCCTCGAACTCCACTTCGAGAACGGCATCATGACGCTTCCGCAAATCTTCGCCGGCAACAACACCATCCACTGCAAACTCCGCGATGCCTCGCAACTCACCGGCGCCCTCCGCATCCGTTACCGCTACCGCACCGCCGCCGGGGAACGCGTCCACGAAAAGATCCTCGCCAAATCGGACTTTCGCGCCAACACCGCCACCTACCGCCTCGATGCCCCCGGCCTCCGCCGTTGTCTGTCCGTCGAAACGACATACTTACTTCCTGTGAACAAGTAAATGCTCCGCTAGCCCAACGTAGGGGTTGACTTCAACCGCCGAAAAGAGTACATTCAGCGATAACCCGATACGGACCCTTGTCCGATGCCTGTATCGTATTTCTTGTGGTCTGCAAGTAAGTTCGAACGAGGTGCCCAATGAATACTCGCCTTTCCGTCCTTTGCACCGTCCTGCTTCCGGTGCTCCTCTCCGCCCAGTCCGGGACCGGCGTCGTCCGTGGAACTGTGCAGGATGCCACGCGTTCTGCTGTCCCGAATGCCAAGCTCAGTCTCACCAATACCACCACCAACATCAGCCGATCCGCCGTCTCCTCGGATGCCGGTATCTACTACTTCGGCTCCGTCCCGCCGGGCCCCTACAGCCTCACCGTCGAAATGACAGGATTTAAAAAATGGAGCGGATCGCTCCAACTGGAAGCGGGCCAGACCGCCACCATCGAGCCTCTCCTCGAAGTCGGCAGCGTCGATGCTGTCGTCGAAGTCTCTAGCGTGGCGCCCGTTATCACCACCGAAAGCGCCGAAATTGCCGACGTGAAAGACGCGCTCCGCATCCGCCAGTTGCCACTCGACGGACGTAGCGTCGCCACCCTCTTCGATCTCACCCCCGGCGTCGAAGGCGGCGGCTCGCCCCGCGTCAACGGCATGAAAGTCGGATCCGCGGAAATGCTCCTCGACGGCATTTCCCTCGTCGACCGCTTCGGCGGCGGCCTCCGCGGCGGAGTCTCCCCCGGCCTCGATACCGTCCAGGAATTCCGCATCGAAACCTCGGGCTCCAACGCACAGTACTCCCGCCCCGCCACCGTAACGCTCGTCACCAAGAGCGGCACCAACGAATTCCACGGCTCGCTCTTCGAGACCCTGCGCAACAACGGCGGCGGCCTCCGCGCCCGCCAGCGCCAGGATGGCAACACCCCCGCTCTCCTCATCCGCAATGAATTCGGCGCTTCCGTCGGCGGTCCCGTCCTCATCCCCAAACTCTACAACGGCCGCAACCGCACCTTCTTCTTCGCCGCTTACGAAGGCCTGCGCCAGCGCCAAAAGAGCTTCTACTCCGACGTCGTCCCCACCCCCGAAATGTGGCAGGGCAACTTCACCGGCGTCATCGATTCCAATAACCGCGCCACCAACATCTTCGATCCACTCACCACCACTGCCACCGGCACCCGCACCCCGTTCTCCGGCAACATCATCCCCCGCTCGCGCATCGCACCCATCCTTGGCGTCATGGAATCCGTCACGCACCTCCCTACCGATCCCATCAACCCCTATCAGGGATCGAACATGCGCGACTTCTATCCGCTCAAGATCAACTCCGATACCCTCACCTTCCGCGGCGATCATCGCTTCACCGACAAAGACAGCATCTCCGGCCGCCTCACGCGCACCGTGCTCGACCGCAAACAGTTCGGAGGAGTGTTCGGCGCCCCGCGCTCCGATATTACCAATGGTTTCGGCACGGGGCGTACGGACGCCAAAATCTACAACGCCTACATCCGCGAAACGCACATCTTCACGCCGAACATGTTCACCGAAACGCAACTCGCTGTGAACCGCGCTCCGAAGAGTTCCGGAACCCTCGCCGACTTCACCAACTGGCCCGCGCAACTCGGTTTCCCGAACCCCTTCGGCGCCCAAGGCTGGCCTAGCATCTACACCGACAACTTCGGCTGGGACGCCGACAATCGCAAGGACGAAAAACTCACCGGCCATGTACTCGAAAACAACTCCACCTGGATCCGCGGCCGCCACACCGTGAAGTTCGGCGGCAAGCTGCGCCTCGAATACAACAACATCCAGGAACTCCAGCAGAGCCAGGGCTCGCATGATTTCTCCGGCGCATGGACCGCCCAGTTCGATCCGGCCAGCGACAACTCAATCCCCTTCACCGGCGACGGGCTCGCTTCCATGGCCCTCGGCCTGCCCACCTATCTCTCCAATCAATACAACCGCGGCTTCTTCTACTTCGAGCAAACCGAAGTCGGCCTCTACGTGCAGGACACCTGGAAGGTCAGTTCCCGCCTCACGCTCGACTTCGGACTCCGCTGGGACAAGTGGACGGCATACAAGGAAAAATACAACCGCATGGTCAACGTGGACCTGCGCAACTTCACCAATCGCTTCGAAGTCATTACCCCGGGAAGCACCACCATGGAGAGCCTCCCCGGCATCCCGCCGTCGGTGCTCGCATCTTGGGCTCGCCGTGGCCTCACCTGGCGCACCGCCAACGAAGCAGGACTGCCTGGCAACCTGCTCGCCGCCGATAACAACAACTTCGGCCCGCGCATCGGCATGGCCTTCCGCCTCAACGACAAGACCGTGCTGCGCGCAAACTACGGCGAGTACTTCTGGACCCTGCCTCTCTCGCAGATCCTGCAGGCCTCACGCACCAACCCCCCGCTCAATCTCCGTTTCGAAAACAACATCGCTGTCACCGATGGCACTTCGTCCTTCGCCATCCGCACCGCGCCCCGTCCAGACTTCTTCGTCGGACGAGCCGTTGTCGACACCCAGGGCATCGTGACGCTGCCCGCCACCGCGCGGCCCATGGTTCCACTCGACGCCTTCGGTTGGAAAGACGCCCGTGCCCAGACCTGGCACCTCACCTTCGAGCGCGAACTGATGCGCGAGACTTCACTCCGCATGAGCTACATCGGCAACCACGCCAGCGACCTCGAACAGAAGTTCTCCATCAACCAGCGCGAGGCCGAGTTCAACTACGTCGCACGCACCGGCCAGAACCCTCCCGGCAACCGCGACCTGATGCGAGCCAACAAGGACTGGGGTTTCGCCAACGCCAGCAACCGCACCGGCTTCTCCGATACGCATAGCCTCCAAGCCGAAGTCGAACGCCGCTTCTCGAACGGCCTCCAGTTCCAGTTCTTCTACGTCTTCACACGCTCGCTCACCACATCCGATGCCGGCGGTTTCACCAGCGGCAACGGCAGCATCAACTCCACCAACGGCATCTATCAGGTTCCCGAGAACGTGCAACTCCTCGGCGGCGGCAATCTCACTTACGACCAACTGCTGCAACTCGGCAAGCAGAATTCCACGGAAGTGCCTCCGCAACATATTCGCTACAACGCGTTTTATGACCTGCCGTTCGGCAAAGGCAAGAAGTTCGCCAACAGCCTGCCCGGCGGGCTCAATCACGTCGTTGGCGGCTGGCACGTATCGTTGAACGGCGATTGGCGCGGCGGTCGCTGGATGGGCGTCAACGCTGGTCGCTATCTATTCGGCGATCCTACGCTCTCCGCTGACGAACGAATTAACCTCACCTTTGCCGGACGTCCGCAGCGCCTGTGGTTCAGAGGCGATTTCGATCCGCGTCTCGCCACCAACGTCGATGCCTCGCGCCTCCAGCAGTTGGTTCCCACCGATCCCGGCCAGCGTGTGCTCCGACAGTTGGGCCCCGCCTTCAACAACCGCCTGCCGCAAACGCTTGCCAACGGAACCGTCCGCCAGACACCCATCACCGACACCGTCAATTGGAACTCGCGCGCCTTCATGCTCGGCCCCGGCGCATGGAATACCGACGTGCGCCTCCTCAAAACCTTCGACTTCGACGAACACCGCAGCATCCAGTTCAGCGCCGATTTCTTCAACTTCTTCAACCACCCTGTAGACGGCAATCCGAACAACACCACCGGACTCCAGGATCTCAGCGTGCAAGCCAATGGCCCGCGCGTGATCCAGTTCTCGCTTCGGGTAAACTTCTGATTCATGCTCTGGACAGCGATCGCTCTCATCGCCGGCGGACTGCACGCGCAACCGCCGGCAACTCCGCTCTGGCTCCGCGGCCATGCCGTCATCCCCACGCCGCAAAAGGTCACCCTCGGCGCGGGCGATGTGGCTTTCGATGAGTCGTGGAGCTATCGCGCCGATGGGCTTCCCCCATCGCACATTGCGATCCGCTCGCTTACTACCGACCTGCGCGCTTTCCACCGTTTGGACATCGGCCCCGCGGCAAAGCAAAAGGTGATCCGCCTGTCTGTGGCCAAGGGTGCAACAGGCCTCAAACAACAGGGCTACACCCTCGAAGTGAAGCCCGCCGCAGTATCCATCACGGGCAATAGCGACGCCGGCCTGCTCTACGGAGTGCAGACCTTCCTCCAACTCCTCAAGCCCGGCCCCCGAGGCTTTCTTCTGCTGCCCGAAGTCTCCATCGAAGATTGGCCCGCGCTCGAAATGCGCTTCCTGCATTGGGACACCAAACATCATCAGGACCGCATGGAAACTCTGAAGCGCTACCTCGATTGGGCCGTCCGCTTCAAGGTCAACCGCATCGGCTTCGAACTCGAAGACAAGTTCGCCTACCCATCGCTCCCGGACATCGGCGCGCCCGGAGCATTCACCGCCGCCGAATTGCAGCAGATCGTCAACTACGGCCTCGAACGCTTCATCCAGGTGGTGCCGGTCATTCAATCCCCCGCGCATCTGTCCTACGTGCTGAAGCATCCCCGCTACGCTCACTTGAAGGCCGACGGCAACAACTATCAATCGGACCTCTGCAACGAAGAAACCTACAAGCTCCTGTTCCGCATGTACGACGATGTGATCGCCGCCACTAAAGGCGTCGACATGTTCTTCGTCTCCACCGACGAGGTCTATTACGCGGGCATCGGCAGCACCTGCTCCAAGCCATACAACGAAGAAAACCGCAGCATCACTTGGGCCGAGTTCGCCCGCCGTGCACACGATCATCTCGCCTCTCGTGGCCGCCGCATGCTCGCCTGGATCGAATACCCGCTGCTGCCCCAGCATCTGAAGATCATCCCGCCCGGAGTCATCGATGGAGTCATGGGTGAAGAAGAATACCTCCCCATCGAAAAAGCGCAAGGCCGCCGCCAGTTGGTCTACGTCTCGATGCAAGGCGCGGAGTTCCTCTTCCCGGATCACCTTCCGCTCGATGCGAACCTCGGCGATACGCCTGCCGCGGGCGACGATGATCCACTCGAGTTCGAACGCGGAGTCGCTGCCGGCCGCATCCGTTCGGTGTACTCGCAAGTGCCCTCGGCCCGTGTATGGGGCGCCAATCCCATCGGCATCTTCGGCGCCGCCTGGGGCGATTCCGGACTGCACAACGAAACCTTCTGGCTAGGCTGGGCCGCCGCGGCCCGCTACGGCTGGCATCCCGGCACTCCTTCGCCCGAACAGCACACAGCCGAGTTCATGAACATCTACTACGGCCCCGGCACAACCGGCATGGTCGAGGTCTATCGCATGATGCAGCGGCAGGCCCGCGCCTGGCAGCGCACCTGGGATCGCATCGTGAGCCGTGTCCGCGGACCCGGGTATGGCAACTCGTATGGCAAAGGCCGCGGCACCACCCGCTACGATCAGACGCTGAACATGCCGCCATTGCCCGAGCCCGGCACACTTGCCTTGAAACCCGAATTCCGATCGAAATACCGCGACTTCCTCCGCATGGCCTCAATGCTGCAGTTGGAGAACGATCAGTTGGTGCACGCCCTGCAAGAGAACATCGTCCGCGCTCCGCGCAATGTCTACAACCTCGAGGTTATGCTCTCCCTGGCCCACTTCACCGGACATCATTGGCGGCTCCTGTTCGCCCTGGCCGACGCGGAGCGCGATCTCGACAGAGCGCGGGCGATGTCAGCGAAAGAACCGGCGCAGGCCGTGGGCCATCTCGTTTCAGCCTACAATCGCATCGGCCGCGCCGAAAAGGAAGGGCTGGCTGCTTACGAACAGTTGAAGGCCACATTCGAAAAAAGCCAGTTCCCCAAAGGCCGCTCCGTGAATGGCCGTGAGTTTTTCCAGGTGCTCGACGACGTGAAAGATCACTGGGCCGGGCGCACTACGGATCTCGGCTACATGTACGCGGCCGAGAAGAGCATGGGCATGGAGCAGTGGCGAGGCAGCCTGCGCAAACTTCTGGAGGCGTTTGCCAGGCAGCATAACGTCCCGGTACAGGGACTCACCGAGGCGCGGCTTGAGCACTAGCCAGCCGGCGCTACGCCGCGTCCTCTCGCGGCGCGATCTCATCATCTACGGTCTGGTGATCCTTACACCGACCGCGCCTTATCCGGTGTTCGGAACCGTGCAGCAGCTTTCCGGCGGGCACGCGACATTGAGTTATCTGGTGGCGATGGTGGCCATGCTATTCACGGCAGCAAGCTATGCGCGAATGGCCGCGGCATTTCCCGTGGCCGGTTCAACGTACTGCTTCGTGCAGCGCGGCTTGAATGAGCACCTCGGCTTTCTTGCCGGCTGGGCCATGTTGCTCGACTACTTCCTCATCCCGTTGTTGAGCATCGTCTATGCATCCTTGACCGCGGCGCGCCTCCTGCCGGCCGTTCCCTACTATGCCTGGGTGCTGTTGT
>CALFYN010000888.1 GCA_937952345.1 uncultured Acidobacteriota bacterium | reverse complement strand
TTGTGCTGGATGAGGATCGCGGCGCCATCTACGTGGTGAACAGCACGCAGGCGCGTGTGGATGTGTTCAATACGGCGCAACGCCGATTGCTGCGCTCCATTCCGGTGGGCCAGCAGCCGCTGTCGGCGGCGCTGTCGCGCAATCACCGGTACTTGTATCTGACGTCCTACGCCGGATCGTCGCTGGATGTGGTGGATCTGGAAAGCAACGTCATTGTGCGGCGCGTGAGCCTGCCTGCGGCGCCGGAAGGCGTGGCCGTGGGCGGCGATGAACGTGTGCTGGTGACGACGGTGGGTTCGGGGACGAACAACGCCGACAACCGGCTGCTGCTGTTTGATCCGTTCGCCGAAGGGACGGACGTGCTGCGTTCCATCCCAGTGACACTGCCCGCGCCCGCCGCGCCCGGCACCATCACCTCGAGCCGCGTGTTCATGAGCACGCGCAGCAACCTGATGGCCAGCGCGGACGGCCGCATCATCGTCGGGTTGAACAATCCGAATACAACAACACGGCAGATTTTTGTTTTTGAGGTTGCGTCGGGCAGCGTGCTGCGTTCGCGCAGCGTGACCAGCATCTCAAACGTGCTGGCCGTGTCGCCGGACGGGTCGAAATTCATGGCGGGTTTGAGCCTCTTCGATACGGAGACGCTGGCCATTGTGGCGCAGCAGAACACGGCCAATTCGCTGTATCCGTTCCAGAACAACACGAACTTCAACACGCAGCAGAACCAGGGTGGCAGCGTGTTTGCTCCCGATGGATCGGTGGTGTATGCGGCGTTCAACATCGCCCCGGTGCAGAATCCCGCCGCCGCGGCGAATGTCACGCAATTGCTATTGAGCGATCCGGACAATTTGCTGATCCACATGGGGCTGCAATTGCCGGAGAGCCTGGCCGGGAACATGGTGATGGACTCCGCGGGCGAGAATATCTACGCGCTGTCGCAATCGGGGTTTCTGTACATTCCCATATCCACGATGTATAACCAGCCGGTGGCGATGCTGGATACACCGGTGGGTTTGCTGGTGAACGATCAATGCGGTGTGAATGCCGGCGCGGCGCAGGCGCAAGTGCGTGTGCGCAACGCCGGACGCGGGCAAATGGCGGCTACGGCGACGGTATTGCAATCGGGAGTGACATTCACGTTTCCCATCGGCGGGCAGCCGGGCGGTCAGGCTGGAGGCGGTGGCGCAGGCGGTGGCGCTCCGGGCGTGGTGCTGCCGATCGTTCTGCCGCCAGGGCAGGGAGGTGTCGGCGGCGGACAGATTGTTATCCCGACTCCAGGGACGACGACTCCGCAGCAGCAAACCGGCGTTGCACAGAACGCGCCGCGCGTGACCACCACACGCGTCGACAACGATACGTTGTTCACCTTCAGCTTCAACTCGACGGCGGCGCGCTCGCTGGGCACCATTGCGCCCACCGATTTTCTGGTGCAATCGCCGCAGGCCATCAACATCCCGTACCGCGTGCGTGTGTTTCAGAACAACCGCAATGCGGAGGCAAAAGGTCAGGTGGCAACGGCGCCGGTGAGCGTGTCGACGGCGGAAGGGCTGTCGGACATTGTGCTGGATGCGGCGCGCGGCAAGGTGTATGTCGCCAATTCGGGGATGAATCGCGTCGAGGTGTTCGATACGGAGTCGGGCGTGTTCCTGGAGCCGGTGAAAGTGGGCCAGTTGCCGCGGTCGCTGGCGATGACTCCGAATGGGCGGTTCTTGTATGTTGCCAACACAGGTGGGGAAAGCATCAGCATCATTGACCTGGAAACACGGGAAGTATCGGGGAAAGTGAAGTTCCCGCCGGTGCCGTACAACGCGAGTTTCGCACTGGTGACGCCGTCGTTACTGGCGGCGACGCTGGGCGGCGTGCAGATTGTCATGTCGAGCGGCGCGCTGTGGAAGATCGTCGGCGATGAAGCGCTGCCGCGAGCGACGAGTCCGGTGATTGGCACGGCGGCGATCCCCGCGCCGCGCACGATTACGGCGACTCCGGACGGCGAGTATGCGCTGCTGCTGGCGGGCAACGGAACGGCGTATCTCTACGATGCGATGTCGGATCAGTACGTGCTGTCGCAATCGGTGGTGACGACGCCGATTCAAGGCTACTTCGGTCCGGTGACGGCGGGCCCGCGCGGCGCCTACTACGTGGTGAACGGGCGTGTGTTGAATTCGACACTGACTCCGGTGACCACGGGCGTCACCACGCTGACGCGTCCCGTGGCAGCAGTGGCCGCGGTCAGTGGGACGCAGATGGCGCGCTTCTCGCCGCCCACGGTGAGCAATGCCAACGCCGTGGTGCGCGATACGCCGCAGGTGGAACTAGTGGATACGGCGAATGGCCAGGTGCGCGCGGCGAGTCCGATGGTGGAAGGGCCGCTCTCGACGCAAGTGGGCACGCAGCGCGTGAACGTGAACGGGCGATCGATGGTGGTGGATGCGGCACGCAATGTGGCCTATGTGCTGACGATGTCCGGATTGTCTATTGTTCCGCTGAACGCGCCGGCGGCGGGCGGCGCCACGCAGACCTCGGCCACACGCATCAACAACAACGGTGTGCTGAGCCTGGCCAGCGGCAAGACCACCATCGCTCCCGGTTCGGTGATCTCCATCTTCGGGCAGAACCTGGGGGAAGGCGGCAGCGCATCCGCGACGCCGCTGCCGGCGCGGCTGGGCGGCACGTGCGTGACGCTGGACGAATCGCCGCTGCCTTTGACCATGACCAGCACAGGGCAGATGAATGCCTTCCTGCCCGAGACAATCACGGCGGGACGCCATTCGCTGGTGGTGCGCGCCTATGAGCGCAACGCCGCCAGCGCTACGTATTCGATGACGGTATCGAAGTTCGCGCCGTCGGTGTTCGTGAATGAAACCACGACGCAGGCGGCTATCTATAAGGCGAACGGTACGCCCGTGTCGAACCGCAACAAAGCGAACCGCGACGAACCGTTGACCATGTACGCGTCAGGGCTTGGCGTGACGAGGAACGGCGTGCCTGTGGAAGACGTGAAGGTGTTCTTCGGCGATCCGCGCATGACGCAGGCGGAGGTGATTGTGGATAAGGTGGAACTGGATCCGGAAACCATCGGCACATTCCGGCTGTCCTTGCGCGTGCCGGGATTTCATGTGTCCGGCGACAGCCTGGCGGTGACGCTGCGCATCGGCGGAGTGGACAGCCCGGCGGGGGTGACGACGGGGGTAAACTAACGTTCGATCCGTGCCCCGATTTCTGATCATCGACGATGACCGCGACCTCACCGCGCTGCTGGCGGAGTATTTCTCCGGTATGGGCGTGGATACGGCCATTGCCGCCGATGGGGCGCGCGGATTGGCGCAGGCGCTGGAGGGCAACTTCGACCTCGTCATCCTCGATGTGATGCTGCCGCACATGGATGGCTTCGAATTGCTGCGGCAGTTGCGCAAGCGGAGCACGGTGCCGGTGATCATGCTCACGGCTCGCGGGGAGCGCGAGGATCGCATCGCGGGGTTGCGCACGGGCGCGGATGATTATCTGCCGAAGCCCTTCGATCCCGATGAACTGCTGGCCCGCGCGAATGCGGTTCTGCGCCGCACGCAGCATGCGAAGGCGCAACCGGGCGAATCTGTGGCAGTCGGCGAACTGCTGATCGACATGGGATCGCGGACGGTGCGTTGCGGCGGCAAGCCCGTGGATGTGACTTCGCTCGAACTGGAGATTCTCGATCTGCTGGTGCGTCCCGTGGGCCGTGTGGTGTCGCGCGACGAAATATCCGGAGTGCTCTATCAGCGGCCGGCGCAAGCCTATGACCGCACGCTCGATGTGCATGTGAGCCGGTTGCGGCGCAAGGTGGAGCCCGCGGGAGTGCGCATCCGCGGTGTGCGCGGTGTGGGCTACGTCTTATCGGTGGGTGCCGAATGAGATCGCTGTACGCAACCATCCTGCTGTGGTTCGTCCTGATGCTGGCGGTTTCGGGTGCGTTGCTGATGTTCGCCTCGCCGATGTTTCTCTTCCGGCTTTCGGGGCGCGGCGGGCCGATCGAACGCATGAACCTCGTGTTTCTGGGACAGGCTCGCGAGGCGCTGCACCGCGACGGCGCGGATGGATTGCGCACGTTCCTGATCGGGCTGGAAGCGCAGTTGCCCGCGCGCTATTTCTTGCTGGATGAGAAGGGGCGCGATCTGGTGAGCGGCGAGGATCGCTCCATGTTGCTGCGGCTGGCCACGTCCGGACTGCTGGTTCCGCGGCGCAACGGCAGGCTGCTGCGGGCGTATTCGGCGAATGGCCTTCATCTGGTGTCACTCATCCGGCCGGAGCGAAACGCGGAAGGTGGCGCATCGTACGTGCTGCTGCTGGCCCTGGCCACGGCGGTGCTGTGCTGGCTGTTTGCAGCGCGGTTGGCGGCGCCCGTGCGGAGCCTGGCGCGCACCATGGAACGCTTCGGACGCGGCGATCTGGATGCCCGCAGCACCATCGCGCGCCACGATGAAATCGGCGATCTGGCGCGATCGTTCAACCAAATGGCCGATCGCATTGCATCGTTGCTGACAGCCGA
>CALFYN010000887.1 GCA_937952345.1 uncultured Acidobacteriota bacterium | reverse complement strand
GCGGGAGCGCCCAAGGCGGACCCTCTGGAGCCGCGCGAGGCGCATCACAAGCCCATGGCGAAATCGGTGATCTGGCTGTTCATGGAAGGCGGGCCTTCGCACATCGACTTGTTCGACCCAAAGCCAACGCTGGACAAGTTGGACGGGCAGCCGATGCCCGAGTCGTTCGGGCGGCCCATCACGGCGATGGGTACGGCCAACAACACGATCATGCGCTCGCAACGCAAGTGGAAGCAGTACGGGCAGAGCGGATTGTGGGTGTCGGACTGGTATCCGCACATCGCCGAACATGCCGATTCGCTGGCCGTGATTCGCAGTTGCAAAGCCGACGGATTGAACCATGTGGGCTCGGTGTGCCAGATGAACACCGGGGATATCCTGGCCGGGCGTCCGTCGTTGGGTGCGTGGACCACGTACGGGTTGGGCAGCGCGAATCGCAATCTGCCGGCGTTCGTAGTGTTGCTGGATGACCGCGAGGTAATTGGTGGGCCGAAGAACTGGTCGTCGGGATTTCTACCGGCGACGTATCAGGGGACGCAGTTCCGCACGGGGGATACTCCGATTCTGCATTTGAGCAATCCGCGCGGGGTTTCGCAGGAGCAGCAACGGAGCAAGCTCGATTTCCTGAAGGAACTGAACGACCGCTGGAGCGCGGATAAGCAGGAAGACACGGAGCTCGATGCGCGGGTGCGCGCCTATGAACTGGCGTATCAGATGCAGGCCGCGGGTCCGGAGGCTGTTGACCTGACGAAGGAGTCGGATGCAACCCGGAAGTTGTACGGGATGGATGATCCGGAGTTGGAGACGTTCGGCCGGAATTGCCTGCTGGCACGCCGGTTGGTGGAGCGCGGGGTTCGTTTTGTCGAGCTGTATTGCGGCTCTGGCTCGGGCTGGGATGCGCACAATAAGATCGAGGCGAATCATTCGAAGTGGTGCCGCGTGTCGGACCGCCCGGTTGCCGGGCTGTTGACGGATCTGAAGTCACGCGGGCTGCTGGATGAGACGCTGGTAGTTTGGGGTGGTGAATTCGGGCGTACGCCTTTCAACGAGAAGGGCGACGGCCGCGATCACAATCCCTGGGGATTCACCATTTTCATGGCGGGCGCGGGCATCAAGGCCGGGCAAGCCATTGGAACAACCGATGAGATCGGATTGCGGGCCGTGGACAGCCCTTATCATGTGCACGATATCCATGCTTCGATACTGCACACGCTGGGACTGAACCACGAGCGGACCACGTACATGCACAATGGACGTGCGGAGCGGCCCACATTGACCGACGGGAAGCTCATCAAGGAACTATTTGCTTGAATTTTCTGCTCTCGCTGATTTTCGCGGCAATTGACGCGCGTACCGAAGCTGGTTTGGTGGAACGCCTCAAACGCCGGGAAGGATCAGCGATGGGCGAGTTGTACGATCGCTACGGGAAATTGGTGTACTCGGTGATCCTTCGCATTGTGCGGGAGCAATCGATCGCCGAGGATCTCACGCAGGAAGCGTTTTTGCGGGTGTGGAATCGGGTGCAGTTCTTTGATGCGGAAAAAGGCGCTCTCGGGCCTTGGGTGTTGGCGGTGGCGCGGAACCGGGCGATTGATCATCTGCGGAGTGCCGCGGGGCGAATGAGCGGGAAGGCTACGGATCTGGACGGACCGCTGGAGCATCCGGCGGCGTTTGTCAATCTGGAACGGGATATTATGAACAGCGACCGCGCGCGGGTGCTGCGGCAGGCGATGGAGAAGCTGAACGCGAAGCAGCGCGAAGTGATCGAACTGGCTTATTACGAAGGGCTGTCGCAATCGGAGATGGCGGAACGCATGAACCAACCCCTGGGCACGGTCAAGTCCTGGGTGCGGGCGGCCCTCAAGATTTTGAGGAGTGAATTGGAGGAGGTCGTCTCGGTATGAGCGCACAAGAAGACGATCCGCGGGACCTGTACGAACTATACGCGCTCGGTATTTTGGAGGAACCGGAGCGGTCGCAAATTGAGGAGGCGATCCGTTCGGGAGATCCGGAAGCGAGTAAACGCTTGCGCGAGGCGATGCGGAATAACGCGGCAATGCTGGCGGCCACCGAGTTGGTGGAACCGCCCCAGAGACTGCGAAACCGTGTGCTGTCGATTGCGGGCGTGGACAACCGGGCATGGGGCTGGCGTGCATTTTGGGTGGCGGCTACGGCGTCACTCGTGCTGGCTTGCGTTTATTTAGGTACGCGGTGGAATACGGAAGCAAGGGAATTGGCGGCGGCTCGCACCGAGGTGCAGCGGCTGTTGCAGGAAGCGGCGGCAACGAACGCGGAGTTGGCTCAGGCGCGGAACGTGCTGCGCTTTCTGGAAGCGGCGGAGACGCGCGTGGTGAGTTTCGGGCCGGAGGATCCGAAGCCGCGCGGGCGTGTGCTGCTGAACCCAGGGCGCGGGGTGTTGTTGATCGCGTCGAATCTGCCTCCGGCGCCGGCCGGGCGGATTTATGAGATGTGGATTATTCCAAAGGTTCCGGGGGCGCGGCCGCAACCGGCCGGCTTGTTCCAGACGAGCGCGTCGGGCAATGCGCTGCACTTGCAGCAAGGGGCCGTGGCCGTGGATTCGATCGTTGCCGTGACCTTGGAGCCGGAAGCGGGGTCGGAACAGCCTACGACCACGCCGTTGTTCGCCGCCGGGGCGTGACGCGTGAAAACTTACTAAGTCCTTACGGTTCCCTTACCAGCAAAGTGGCGATGCTGCCCTACACTTGGGCTGAGGGATCGCTATGAACATCGCCACCACTCTTGCCACGGGAATCCTGCTCGCAAGCAGCTTGTTTGGACAGTCCGCCGTCATACGGTCGGTCGGACACTATGAAGCCTCCGGGACCGTGCTGTACAGCGTATACGTTGCCAGCCGCGCTGAGGCGCTCGGCGAGGTGACCATCAGCAGTGCACTGCCTCCGGGCACGCGGTTCCTGGAGAACGTGGACCTGCCTCGCGGGGCACGGTACGACGGGGTTGCGGATAACGTCGTGTTCTGGACCATTCCGGCCGTACCGGAGGATACGCTGGTGGGGCCGTTCACCTACAGGCTGAAGCTCGATGGGTCAGTGACCGATGTGCCGGCGGCGGCAGCTTCCGCGGTGGCGGTTCAGCGGCCGCGGCCGGAGTTGATCGAAGTGGCGGCGAGCGGAGAGAGGTTGCCGGTACCGGCGGATGTGGGGTCGGTCACGTTCGATCAGCGGGGAACCTTGACCGCGTCGGGCGAGAATGGACCAGTGTCGGTGGGCAATACCGGCGTGCTGTTCTTCGTGCCGGAAGGCGCGGTGACGGGACGCACCACGGTCACCTTCCGGCGGCTGAGTGTGGATAACACCACGTTGCCGGCGAGTGCCGCCGACACCTGGTGGTGCGGTTTGTACCAGACCACCGTGGAGCCTGCCTCGACGACGTTCACGAAAGCCGTAAGCTTTGTCCTGCCGTCGCGGCGGCCGATCACTCCGGGGTTGATTGTCAGCGCCGTCGTTGCCTCCGATCTGAAGGAGTGGGAGGCCAACGCGGCGGAACGAGGCATCGGCTTCGGCGTCGGCGGCGCCTTCGGTGGATTTGGCGCGTTTGGCGGCACGTGTTTGTCGGGTTTCGGGGCATTCGGTTGCAGCTTCGGAGGAGGCTTTGGTGGTGGATTCGGCTTCGGTGGCTTCGGAGGGTTTGGCATCAGCAACACCGACAAGACCGCGTCCACCATCAACAGCACTTCACTGACGCAGAACCTGGGACAGGGCGTGACAGCCGCCGGAATCACTGACGGCACCAGCAACACCATCATCGCCATTCTCATCGGGCGGCGGTAGAATACGAAGGGACTTCGTCTTTTTTCACCCGCGACGCGTCTTTCCCATTGGAGCCGGTTAGAATTTGATCTTCCGGGAAGTTGAAGACCGGGACTTGATATTGAGGGCCCGCCGCAAGGACGTGGACGCCTACAATCTTCTTGTCTCCCGGTGGGAAAAGCGTATCTTTAACTATCTGTTGAGGTTAGTGGGCAACCGGGAAGATGCCATGGACTTGAGCCAGGACGTTTTTCTGAAAGCCTACCAGAACCTCCAGAAGTTGGAGGATGCCTCGCGCTTCGCTCCCTGGCTGTTCCGCATTGCGCACAACGAAGCGTATTCCTTGTTGCGCAAACCGAAAACGGAGCAGCAAACGGGCGAGCGCGGCGAACGCGCCGTGTGGGGGCAGATGCTCCCGCTCGAAACGTCGCTGGCGGTGGAACGGGCGCTGGCGAAGCTTACCGAAGATCAAAGGGAAGCCGTGCTGTTGAAGGTCTATCAGGGTTTCAAGTTCGAAGAAATCGCTGAGGTGCTGGATACGCCGGTTTCCACCATCAAGTCGCGGGTGTACACCGCCCTCGAATTGTTGAAGGAAAGCCTGGCTCCGATTCGGAGCGGCGCATGACCAACGAAGAAATACAGGCATACATGCTCGGCGAACTGCCCGCCGGGAAACGCAAAGAGGTGGAGCAGTGGCTCCAGGCGAACCCTGAAGCGGCATTGGAGGCGGAACGGCTGGGCGTAGTGGTGAGCGCATTGCAGCGCTTGCCGGAGGAGGAGCCTCCACGGCGCATCGCGTTCGTTTCCGACAAAGTCTTCGAGCCGAAGTGGTATGAGCGGCTGTGGGCTTCCGGACCGCGGGCTGCATTCGCTTCAGCCGCGTTGCTGGCCATGGCCATTGTGGCGCATGGGGTGGTGACGGCCCCGCAGGCTGCGCCGGCTCCAGTGGTGGCGGCTTCGGTGCCGCAAGATGTGATCGCGCGCGAAGTGAATGCGGCCGTGGCGAAAGCCGTGGCGCAGGTTCGCGCGGACACTGATGCTCAGTCGCAGAAGTTGGTGAACGCTGCCTTGGCTGAGGCGGAGAAAAAGTTCGCCTTGGAGCGGAGGGCCGACTGGCTGGCCGTGGAAGCCACCATCGATACGATGCGCAAGCAGTTGAATCGCGCGATGTACGTGGCGAGCTACGAACGGGAAGGTGCACGATGAGGCGCGGGCTGGCGGCTCTGTTGTTGATTGCCGCTTCGGTGGCGGCGACGGGTGCGGGGCGTGTGTCGCGTACTTCCGTGGCCGCACTGGAAAAGAGTTTCGACCGGCGGTTGCAGGCCGATGTTCTCGAAGGCGATACGTTCTCGCTGCTCGGATGGACTCGCGGGATCTATATCGAAGGTTTCGGCGTGGTGTATTCGGCCGAAGTGCAACTGGCGCAGATACCCGGTATCAGCCCGTTTCACCGGGAACATACGCAGCAGGATTGGGCGCGCGTGCGGCAGAAGAAACTGCA
>CALFYN010000886.1 GCA_937952345.1 uncultured Acidobacteriota bacterium | reverse complement strand
GGGATTCCACTGGGATCAGGATTTCCAGATGATTACCGACCAGTTCTTCGCGCCGGTAGCCGAACATCGTCTCCGTATTCCCGTTGGCAAGTACGATGAGCCCCTGCGGATCTACAGCGATGATGGATTGGCTGGTGGTTTCGAGCAGAGCGCGCATGGTGGTTTCCGCACCTTCCAGTTTCTCGAGGGCGCGCTTGCGTTGCGTGACGTCTTGGATGACGACGAGAACCGTTCGCGTTCGCTCCATACGCCGCAGGTAAAGTTCCAGGCAGCGGCGGCCCACTTCGGGGAACTCCTGGTCAATGAGAAGGCACCATACACCGCCGTGGCTGGCTTGCACTTCACGCAAGGCGGTTCGCAATTCGTGGGAGTACAACTGGCCAGGGCCTCTGCCGGCGATGGACCTGCCACGCATATCCTGGGGCTTGACGCGGAACAGATCGCAGTAACTTCGATTTAGGGAGATGATGCGGGAGCGGGAATCAAGCACGGCGAGCGATTCGCGCATGGTGTCGACGATGGCGCGGGCGAAGTCCGCCGGTTCGCGCACCGCACCAAGAGCGGGGCACTGCAGATTGGTTTCGAGCAGCGCCACCAGCAATCCTTCTACATGGCCGCGCTCGGATTCGATGGGCCTGGCTCGGATTGTGAAGCGGTGTCCGTGCTTGTCCAGTAGCGGGCGTTCGATAGGGGCGACCCCGCCAAGGGCCTCCTTCAGCATGGCATCACAGCCGTCCAAACCAAGGCGTGTGGCAACGCGGCGGAAAGACCGTCCCACATCAGCCGGAGTCAGGCTGAGGAGCGGGCCAGCGCAGGGAGTGTAGCTGCGAACACGCAATCTGGAATCGAGGATAAGCACGGCGATCTCGACATCCGACAAGATGCCAGTCAGATCGCGGGTGATGGCTTCCAGTTCGTGAAGACCACGCGCATGTTTCGCTTTTGCCGTCGTCCGGGTACTCATGGACGGACTGCGAACCCTTTCTTTTTTCAACCATAGCGCTTTCCAGAGCGGAGTGGCAGGACGGTAGTGCAAAAAGCGAGTGAGAGATTCCGCCTGCCCGACGCACTAGGAAATTGAGACCAGGGGAGCGCCGGAATGAAAGTAGTACGCGTCCGGATCAGGGTAAGGACCGGCCTCACGCGCAGCAGCGCCGCCTGGGGCGCTGCGGTGAC
>CALFYN010000885.1 GCA_937952345.1 uncultured Acidobacteriota bacterium | reverse complement strand
CCCTCCAGGCTCGTCTTATCCGACCCGCTCCGCACATCGAAGATCCCCGGCTCGGCTTGGTTCACCGTGTTCGAGGCGTCTTCCATGATGATCTGCCACCCCCGGTCATTCCCCGTCATCGGGTCAATCGGGATCTTCCGCAGATACCCCGCCGTCACCAGATCCTCCAGCGTCTGCGGAGCCTTCCCCTTGTCGTACGTATATTCATCGATCACCGTCCGCAGCGTGAACAGGTTCTGCCGCAGGATCGTCTCCTTCGACCGGATCAGCGCCTTGTTATACAGCGGTACCGCCGCCGACACCAGAATCGAGATCACCGCCATGGCGATCATTAACTCGATCAGCGTGAAGCCCGCTCTACCACTCCGAATACGCTGTACCATCAGGAGCCCTTTCGGTGGTTTTGCTATAGACATCGAATACGTGCTGCCCGCCCCACGCCAGGCTCGACGGATCATCCTGCATACTGCGCATGCCCCATTCATTCGAATTCGTGAACGGGTCTTTCGGAATCCGCCGCAGGTACTTCTTTTTCTTGTCCACATCGCCCGGAAGTTTCACGCCATCCACCAGCGATTGCAGCGTCTCCGGATATCCTTCCGTCCCCATCTTGATCTGCCCCAACTTCCCCGCATCGGCGTCGTCCTTGTATTTGTCGATTGCCACACGCATCTCGCGCAGCGCGTAGCGCAGTTCTTTCTCGCGCTCCCGGCGCACTTTGTAGCGGGCCAGTGGAACCGCCATCCCCGTCAGCATCATCAGGATGGTGAAGGCGACAATCAGTTCCACCAGCGACATCCCGCGTTGTCCACGGCGCAACATCGGCCTCTACTCCACGGTCACCGAAACGGTGGGGATCGAAGTCGGAATCGGCTGGTTCTTCGAATCCGTCAGCCGCAACTCCGGCAACATGACATTGGTTGTGCCCTTTGCCAGGCCCTCGAACTTGAACAGCACCAGCGGTCCCGATGTGGTCACGCCGCCCGAACCCGGCAACCGGCTGATCTCCACCCGCGCTTCGCCCTTGTCCTGCTGAATCGTCGGCACGAAGTTGATCTGCTTCCCGTCCGGCGACAAAGCGTTCCCCTTGATCACTTCCACCAGCTTCAGCATCTTCGGGTCGTACTGCACCCGCAGCGGCGCCGCGAATACATCCGAACCCTGGTTCATCTGGAGCACCAGAAACATCGGCGACCCCAGCGAACCCTTCAACGCCGACGGCTGGAACGTGAACCCGATCGGACCCGCCGTCGCCGCCGGAGCCTCCGTCTTCGCTTCCTCCACCGGTTTGGCCGGCTGTGCGGGCTGCGGCGGTTGCGGCAACGCCGCCGCCGGTGGCTGCCCCGGAACCGCCGGAGTCGCACCCGGTGCTTCCGGCTTCGGCTTCTCTTCCCGCGGCGCGTAGCTCAGCTTCACCGTCGCATCGTTACCCGCCGAAATTCCGCGCAGATTCGCCGGCGTGATTTCCGGCGACCGCACAATATGCGGCACCAGCGCGATCACCAGCTCCGTCTCGATCCGTTCCTTGCTCTGGCTGCCGAACAGGTACTTCAGAATCGGCACCTGGCCCACGCCCGGAATCGTGTTCACGTTCAGCGACTCGGTCAAACCCTGCAATCCGCCCAGCAGGTTCACTTCGCCTTCCCGCATGCGGATGTCGTGGATAATCTTGCGCTGCCCGATCACCGGCTGCTGCAGGCCACCGATATCGATGCGCTCGCGCACTGTGGAAAGCTCCAGTTCCACGTGCAGCGATACCTCTTCCGGCCCGTGCACCTTCGGCGTGATGTCCACGTTCACCCCAACTTCGGCGAATTGAAACTGCGTACTCACCAGCGGGCTGATGCCCGTACCCACGGAGCCGAAGCCCGGCTGAAAGCTGCCCGAAGCAAACGGAATCTTATCGCCCAGCCGCAGCGACGCCTTCTGCATCTCCACGGCGCGCACCTGCGGCGATTGCAGCACCCGGCCCTCGCGCTCGGTCAGCATCGCCTTGAAGATCGCCCCCGGCAGCGTCAACGAGAAATCGTTCGTCGAGATCCGGCCGATGCGCGCCAGCGAGATCGCCGAACTCGCCGCCGAAGTCCCGGTCCCCGTCGTCGTACCATCGGTGCTCGTCGACCCGCTCAACACCGGATTGCGCGGCGTGAACGACACCGGAAGGTTGATCCCTGGATTCCCGCCGTTGGCAATCGACGCCGCCAGATCGCGCGTCCGCGTCTTGCTCAACTCCATCACCACGACATCGACAACCACTTCGCTCTTCGGCTTGTCCAGATCCTGAATCAGTTTCTCGGCCAGTCCCACCTGATCCACGGTGCCGCGAATGATGATCACGTTCTGCCCGTTGTAGGTGAACAAACGCCGCACCTCGGTCACCGCGCGCACGGCGGTGGCGATTTCCTGCAGCTCCTGCACCGTGGTCGTATTCGACAGGTAGAACGTCTTCACCACCATGTCTTCGTAGTCGCGGCGCTTGGTGACATTGTCCTGCGTCACGAAGATCGTGTTCTCGCTCAGCGGCTTCCAAAAGCTCTTGGTCTGAATGGCCACGAAGTCCAGCGCCTGTTCGAGCGTCGCCCCATTCAAATCGACGAAGAAGTTCCGCCCCGTCGGCTGATATTCGGAATCGAAGATGATGTTCACGCCCGCCAGCTTCGAGATGGTTTCAAACAGAATCCGCGGCGGCTGATTGCTCATCTTCAGCGTAATCGGAACACGCGAAATGGGGCGCAGTTCCGGCGTCTGCTGCATCGATGCCACCCGCTCTTCGCTTTCCTTCCGAGCCTTCTGCGCGGGGGTCAGCCCCTTGTCTTCGTCCGTCCCGGGAGTCTTCTTTTCCCGGTTGATCATTTCCAGCGTGCGCTTGATCTCCTGATCGGCGATGGTCGAGGAAGGATCAATCGAGTAGGCCTTCTGAAATTCCGCCAGCGCTTCGTCCAGCTTGCCTTCCTCGCGCAGCTTCTGCCCTTTGTCCACGCGCCCTTGCGCCGCCTGGAAGCGTACCCTCCGAGCCGCCATCTGATAGGCGATATGGAACGGATCGTCCAGAATCGCCTGCTCATACAAATCGAGCGCCTTCTCCCAATCTTTCTTGCTTTCCGCCAGACGGGCGTCTTTGTAGAGCTTGTCGCCCTTGCGGCCCCACGCGCCGGCGTCGGGCGCCACCAGCAGCAGGATCAGGGCAAGGCTTGTCCAGGTGCGCAAAATTCCGTGCATCTTATTGATTCTTCAACTCGAAACCGTTCGTTTCCGGGAAGACTCCACCCCTCCGGGCGGTTCTTCCCTCATAACGGATTGACGCACGAAGGTTTACCAGCGTGGAAAGGAATTTTGGGAAGGGTTGCTATCATGGTGTTCGGATGGCCACCAAGGAACAGACCGGCATCAAGATCCTCAGCGACAACCGGCAGGCGCACCATAACTACTTCCTGCAGGACCGCTTCGAGGCCGGACTCGTCCTTACCGGCACCGAGGTCAAGGCGGCGCGGGGCGGCAAGATCCAGCTCCGCGACTCCTACGGCGAAATCCACAACAACGAAGCCTGGCTGTGCAACGCCCACATCAGCGAGTACAGCCACGGTAACCTCTTCAATCACAACCCCGTCCGCAAGCGCAAGCTCCTCCTGCACCGCCGCGAGATCGACAAGCTGCTCGGCAAGACCCAGAACAAAGGCCTCACCCTCATCGCCACCAAGCTCTATCTCAAGAACGGGCGCGTTAAGTGCGAACTCGCCTTGGCAGTGGGCAAGAAGATGCACGACAAGCGCGACGCCGACCGCAAGCGCACCCAGGAAGCCGAAGCCAAGGCCGGCCTCATGCGCAACAAGCGCTGAACGCCTAGGGTACCGCCGCCGGCCGCAGCCGCGCCACCGTGGTCTCGATCTTTTCCACCAGCTCCGGCGGATCGAAAGGCTTCTGGATATAGTCATCCATGCCCGCGGCCAGGCAGGCTTCCCGATCCCCCACCATGGCGTGCGCCGTCATCGCGATCACCGGCGTATGCCGGCCCGACTCCTGCTCCAGACGCCGCAGCAGACGCACCGCTTCAAAGCCGTCCATCTCCGGCATCTGCACGTCCATCAGCACAACGTCGAACGGGTCCGCCTGCCACTTCTCGACCCCTTCGCGCCCATTGCCGGCGCACTCCACACGGTAGCCCGCCCGCTGCAGCACGCGCATCGCCACCCGCTGGTTGATGAGGTTGTCTTCCACCAGAAGCACGCGGTAGCCGGAACAGGCTTGCGTCTCGCCAACCCCCTCGGAATGGCCGGGCCCCGCCGCCACACGGCACGGCAAGTGAATCGTGAACGTGCTGCCCTTGCCCGGCTCGCTCGCCACGCCGATATGCCCACCCATCAGTTGCACCAGCCGCGCGGAGATCGCCAACCCCAACCCCGTGCCTCCGAAACGCCGGGCAATCGAACCGTCCGCCTGCCGGAACGGTTCAAACACAACGCGCAGTTTCTCCGCCGAGATGCCGATTCCCGTATCCTGCACCGCAATCCGCAACTCATCCGGAGCAGGTCTCGCAATCTTCACTACCACCCTGCCGGAATCGGTGAACTTCAGGGCATTGCTCAACAGGTTCAACAGCACTTGCCGCAGGCGCAACGGGTCACCCAGAATCCAGTCCGGAACCGTGTCCTCCACCTGCCCCGCAAACTGGATGCTCTTCTCGAGGAACCGCGGCTGCAGGATCCGATAGGCCGAATCGAGAATCCCCCGGATGCGCACCGGCGCCTCCTCGACATCCAGCCGGCCAGCCTCGATCTTCGAGAAGTCGAGCACGTCGTTCAACACCACCAGCAGCGACTCGGCGGAATCGCGAATGGTCTCCAGCGCCTCCCGTTCCGGCCCCGCCGGCGAAGAAGCCAGCGCCAGGTGCGACATGCCGATAATCCCGTTCATCGGCGTGCGGATCTCGTGGCTCATGTTGGCCAGAAACTCGCTCTTCAGTTGGTTGGCCTGCTCGGCCTGCACGCGCGCCGCGTCCAACTCCTGGGTTCGTTCCGCGACCGAGCGCTGCAGTTGCTGCCGCACCGCCTCATGATGACGCGCCCGTCCGTTCCAGATCCATGCCCCCAGACCGATCGCAAACAGCGCCAGCAGCAGGTGGAATTGCCAGGTCGAATGCCACGAGGCAAGGATCGTGAACCGCAGCCGCGCCGGCATCTGGCTCCACCGCTCGCCGTCGCCAGCGGCCACCTCCAGATCGTATTGCCCCGGCGCGAGATTCGGAAAGCTCAACTCTCGCTGCTGGGCCGGCATCCACTCCCCCGCTTTGCCTCGGAAACGGTAGCGGAAGCGCAGCGAGCCTTCGTCGCGGAAAGTCAGCGCGGCGAACCGCACATCCACGTGGTTCCGTGTGGCAGGCACCTGTATCTCACGGTCTATGGGGTAGGCTTGGCCCTGAATCCGCACGGAAGAGATGACCACGGGAAAGTCGGTCTTCACCCCCGGATACGGCTCCGGCCGCAGCCGGGCCAGCCCGCCGCTGGTTCCGATCCACACGGCGTCCTTCTCCACCAGGTACGCC
>CALFYN010000884.1 GCA_937952345.1 uncultured Acidobacteriota bacterium | reverse complement strand
GGATCGCCGAACTTGTTGGCTTCATAGGTGAAGAACCAGAACGTCTTGTTCTTGCCGTTGTACACCTTCGGCAGCACCACCGGACCGCCACCGGCGATTCCGTAGCGGTTGTCCTGGTAGACCGGGAGCTTCTGTCCGGAGCGGTTCTGAAATACGGTGGGTGCATCGAGTTTCTGATGCCGCAACACCCACCATGCTTCGCCCCTGAGGTTGTTGGTGCCGCCTTTGGTCGATACGTTCACCAGCGAGCCCAGGGTGTGGCCCACGGATGCGTCGAAGGACGAAGTCTGCACCTTGAATTCGGCGAGCGATGCCACGGGCGGAGAGAACGCCACGCGCGGACTGGTTCCATCCGAATACGTGTTCGAGACACCGTCGATGGTGAATTCATTCTGGTAGTTGCCGCCGCCGTCTGTTGAGAATTGCGACGGGGCGTTGTTGAACGGAGCTTTGCGCAAACGCATGTCCGTGCCGTTGACTGTACCTGGCGCCAAGTGCACCAAGTCCATGGCGTTGCCGGCAAACAACGGAAGATCGTTGATGCGGCGCTCGTCGACGACCTGGCCCAATGAGGCTTCGGCTGTGGAGAGCAGTGGCGTTTCCGCTGACACGTTGACGGATTCGGCTACATCACCGATCGCCATGGTGATGTCCATCGCCACCATGTCGTTTACGCGGATTTGAATGTTTTCACGCAGGAACTTCTTGAATCCCTGCATCTCCACCTGCACCGTGTACGTCCCCGGAATCAGATAGGGCAGTGCATAATTGCCGGAGGCGTTGGAGCGGGCCGCGGCAACAACTTTCGTGGAATTGTTGATGGCGCGGACTTCCGCATCGGGTATGCTCGCGCCGGTTGGATCAATTACGCGGCCGACAAGCGTACCGCGCGCATCTTGGGCATAAATGGAAAAGGACGCGGTCAAAGCAAGGACCAGCGTCCGGATCAAGGTCTGATTATTAAGTAGGGCCATTCGGCCTCCTGAAGTCTATTTGCTTTCATGATACTCCGTTTCGCGGATGGTGGAATAATGAGATGCAGACATGCAAAGTTTTCGCTTCGAGTGTCAGAAAGGTTGCATTCGCTGTTGTGAAGCGCCTGGAGTGGTACGCCTGGCGGAGGGGGATGCAGAGAATGCGGCACAGCACTTAGGCGTGGGGCTTGCAGAATTTTATACAAGTTACGTGATGAAGGCCGCCGGCGGGATGTTTCTGCAGCCTGTGGATGGGACACGATGCCCATTTTTGCTGGCGGACGGATGCGCTATCCACGAAGCGAAGCCCACGCAGTGCCGGCTGTATCCGTTCTGGCCGGAGATTGTGGAAACCCGCTACAGTTGGCGCAGGACGGTGGAGTTATGCCCGGGGATCGGGAAGGGGCAGTTGGTGCAAATCGAGGCGGCTGTGGAACGGGCGCAGGAGATGAAGCGGGCGTTTCCGGAGACCTACGGGATCGGGTGAGTTCCGGGCTAGCCGCTACTTCACGTGATCGGCCAGCCAAGACACCGCGGTAAGAAAATCGGTGGCATGGCCGCCTTCGAAGATCGTAATGCGCGCGGAACCAGCGGAACGGCGTAGCAGGGCAGGGAACTTGCCTTCGGGCTGGGGTTGCGGCAGTGCGATGGCGGACGGTACTTGTTCGCGGTCGGCCATGTAGCGAATTTCGTCATCGGAGAATGCCATGGCCGGTTTGCCGTTCGCCTTGGCGAGGACGTTGAACGCCCACAGCGAGTGGCTGACCGGCACGGAGCCGGCGTGTCCATCGTGGATGCCGGCATGGATGGAGATAGGCAAACCTTTCGCCTTCGACAGGTGCGTGAGTGGCGAGCGTTTGCGGTATTCGGCTTCGGTGGCGGGGCCGGGTGGGCCGCCGCAGCATTGTTCCATCATCTGTGCATAGCGGAGGCCCTTGGCCTTTGTGCTGGCGTGCCACGCGGCGAGGTCGCTGATGGGAACCCAACTGGAGACGGCGGTCCAGAGCTTAGGATGCCTGCCGGCCATCATCAAGGACATGTGTCCGCCGCCCGATCCTCCCACCAGGTAGATGCGCTTTGCGTCTATCTTTACGTTCTTCCTGGCATATGCCACCGCGTCGACAATGTCGGCCACAGCCAGATCGGAACCGCAGGCTTCAGGGCGGTTATTCGGCCCACGGAAATCAGGAGATAGAAACACCCAGCTGCGCCGCGCGGCCTCGGCCCGCACTTCCTTTAATTCGCTCGAATTATTGTAGGTGGCCGACCAGCTATGCAAATGCACCAGCAGCGGGAAGGGACCAGCGCCCTCGGGCACATCGAAGAGGGCCTTTTGGCCTTTGATTTCGATATCGGCCGCGGGCGCGCCGCCGAGCAGCAGAGAGCACAGCAGCAGAATCACCGGCCCGTCTCCGTACGCAGAAGGTACCCTTCAATGGTGGTTACGTACAGGACGCCATCATCCGCGAAACAACAGTTTGTGGGGCGCTTGCAGGGAACATCATGCCGTCCGATGACGGCCCCATCGGGTGCGAATACGTAGATGGAAGGACCAGGGCCACCTAGTTCCCAGCCGGCCGTGGCAACGATGTTTCCCTCACGGTCGAGGCACATGCCGTCGATGCCGCGATGGGCTCCGAAGTCATGCAGCACT
>CALFYN010000883.1 GCA_937952345.1 uncultured Acidobacteriota bacterium | reverse complement strand
TTCTCTTACGCGAACATAACAAATCGTGTCACATGCTGTTTCGGCTGGCAGTGCTCCATTTCTTGCCGTCGTCCGATGCTAGAAGCGACGCCGTCAAGGCACTGCTGGCGAGTGGTGTGTTCGACCGCTCCAAGGGCCAGGAGCGACTTTTCCTTTACCTTTGCGAGAACTTCTTCACTGGCCGCTCCGAGGAGCTCAAGGAGTTCACCGTTGCTACCGAGGCCTTCGGCCGCCCCGCCGATTTCGACCCCAAGGATGATTCCATCGTCCGCGTCGAAATGCACCGCCTCCGCAAGCGTCTCCGCGAGTATTACCAGGACAAACCCGGCGCCGTCCGCATTATCCTCCCCGAAAAGTCATATCAACTGGATTTCCAATTCCCCCAGCCGCCAGAGCCTGTACCTCCCCCCGCCCCGCAGACATCCCCGGCTTCATGGTGGAAACCCTGGATGATCCCCGTAACCGCAGCCGTTCTCCTCATCGCGGCCATCGCCGCCGCAACCATCCCGCGGCGCCCGCCTCCCGCCAGTCCCGCGCCTCCGCCCAAAAGCCCACTCGCCGTGTCCGCCGAAACCCCACTCGCCCGCGGCCGTGCCCTCCGTATCCTCTGCGGACGGCCGGTCATGCGCTACACAGACCCCTATGGCAATGTATGGGAAGGAGACCGCTTCTACCAAGGCGGAGAGCCGCTGATCCTCGAGAACATGGAAAGCCTGCAAGGCTACGACGCCAACGTCCTTGGTGGTCTGCGCCAAGGCAATTTTCGCTACTCCATCCCCCTTGAACCCGGCGTATATGAATTGATGCTCATTTTCGCCGAGCCCCCGCTTTCCACCACGCCACTGGTCAACCCCGCCGATGCAACCCGCGAGTTCGGCGTCTCCATCAACGGCAATCCCGTCCTCCGCAACTTCGACGTCAAGGATGAGGTTGGCGCGTACCACCAGGCCCACTTCCGTGTCTTCAAGGACATCACCCCCGGACCCGGTGGCAAGCTCGATATCCAGTTCACCAGCGGCACCCAGCGGGCCTTCATCAATGGCATCGTTCTGCGCCCAGGCACGCCAGGCAAGCTCCACCCCATCCGCATCGTCGCCCGCCCGCAACCCTATGTCGATGCCAAGGGCGACGTTTGGGAGGCCGACATGTTCTACCGCGGCGGCCGCCAGATTGTCCGCCCCGTCCCACCAACCGCAACCCCCGATAACCGCCTTTACCTGGGCGAACGCCATGGCGCGTTCCAATACGCCATCCCCGTCGCTCCAGGTCGCTACCGCCTCAATCTCCACTTTTGGGAGTTCTGGTGGAGCAACATCGGTTCCGGCGCAGGCAAACCTGGCGACCGCATTTTCGATGTCTTTTGCAACTTTCGCCCCTTGCTCCAGAACTTCGACATCCTAGCCGAAGCCCCGCCCAATAACGTCATCACCAAAACCTTCCATGGACTCCGCCCCGACTCCCAGGGCCGTCTCGTCCTCTCCTTCGTCCCGCACGCCAATCGCGCCATGATTAACGCCATCGAAGTCCTCGACGAAGGTCAGCCCTAAACCGCCAGATCCACCTGCTGCACGATCCCTAGCTCGCCATCCTCGGTCAGATACACACCCGATCGCCGGACCTCCTCCAGCAACTCCGTCGACGCCTAACTGCCGCAACGAAGTGAACGTCCCGTCACGCCACCCGCCCAGCCTCTCGTACACTGCGTCATCCTCCGTGATCCAACCATCGCCGTTGCCATCGCGAGCCGCCAGTTCCCCGAACCCGTTCCCCGTGGCCGGACCAAACAGTTCCCGCCCCCTATCTACTCTCCCATTCCCGTTGCGATCCTCCGCCAGCCACGCGCTTCCCACCGCCAGCGTCGCGATCAATTCGTCTCCCGTTCCCCGGCCAGCCGCCCGCCCAATCCATCGAAGTTCAGCGCAATCGGATCCTGGGCGTTTCCCGCCGCCACCGACACTCCATTGACCACCGTCAACTCCCGGTTCATCTCCAGCCGCAGGGAAAAAGAGATTTCCTCGCCCGAAGTCAGCTTCACTTTCCCTTCCGCCTGAAACACGCTCATCTCAGCTTCCTGCACCGTCTCCCGCCGCGAATACGAAACCCCTACATTGGCGGCGGCGTTTCGACTGCCAATCCGCACCACCTCCGGAGCCGCCCGCCCCGTCAGCGTCCGATACAACAACCGGGCCACCAGCGCCTTCGCATCAGTCAACTCTACTTCATCCGCCGCAGCGACAACCGCCCCATCGCCCGGCACCCGAACCTCCAGCCGCTCTTCCACGGTCCGCGACTCCGAACCACGATACACCGCGCCCAACGCCAACGCCGAGGCCAGAATCTGCATATCTACGTCATCGGCTGCGGGACCAATACAGGAGAAAGAATTTTAACGCGTCAGCAAGTTCTTCCCGGAGTTCCCAAAGCACGAGAAGCACTGCCTACAACGCCGTCACCAATTTCGCCAACAGTGCCGTCCGGTCCGCAATCCGGTCGACCAGAATGCTCTCATGGCTCGCATGCGCGCCCTCTCCAACACCCCCCAATCCATCCAGCGTGGGTACCCCTATCGCCGCCGTGAAATTCCCATCCGACCCTCCCCCCGTCATCGACTCCTCAATCTTCACCCCCAACTCCGCCGCCAGTTTCTTCGCCACTGCAAACAACTCCCCGATCTCCTTCGTCCGCTCCATCGGCGGCCGGTTCAATCCGCCCGCCACCGACACCTTGCACCGCTTATCCACCGCCTTCAGCGCCTTGAACTTTTTCTCCAGCCCCGCCGCATCCTTCATCTTCGCGATCCGGATATCCACATCCGCATGCGCCTCCGCGGCAATCACATTCGATCGTGTACCCCCGTGAATCACCCCCGGATTCACCGTCGTCCCCGCCTTCAGATTCGTAAACCCGGCGATCTTCTCAATCTGCCGCGCCAGTTCCACAATCGCGCTCGCGCCAGCCGAAAAGTCCACCCCGGCATGCGCCGCCACACCTTTCGCCTGCACGTGATACACGCCCACGCCCTTCCGCGCCGTCTTCAATTTCCCCTGCAATCCCGTCCCCGGCTCCAGCACCAGCACGGCCCGGCTCTTCTTCGCCATCTTCTCCGTCAAGGCCCGCGACGAATCGCTCCCCACCTCCTCATCCGAATTCAACTGCAACACCACCTTCCGCTTCACTTCAATATGCAGATCGCGCAACGCCCGCATCGCGAAAATGAAGAACGCCACCCCGGCCTTCATATCCAGCACTCCCGGGCCCCACAACCGCCCCTTCTCTTCCTTGAAAGGCATCACCTGCAAAGTTCCCAGCGGCCACACCGTATCGGAATGCCCCAGCGCCAGAATCTGCCCCGATTTCTTCAGCCCCGGCAGCAGAAATTCCACCTGCATGTGCTTGCCGAACCGGCCGCCCGGAAACGTCTGCACGTTCCCCAATCCGGCCACCCGCACGGCCACCAGATCCACAAACCGGTTCACGGCCGCCGCATCGTCCGACGGCGACTCGCACTCCACCATCTCGCGAATCAACGTAATCAGTTCATTCTGTTTTGATTTGACGTAGCTAAGGATAGGGTCCATCGCTGTTATAATAGCGGGTTTGCATGCCCATCCTTGATGTCAATGGGATCCGCGAGATCCTTCCGCACCGTTATCCGATGCTGCTGGTCGACCGGATCGAAGAACTCGAACCCGACCGCATCGTCGGTATCAAGAACGTCACCATCAACGAACCGTTCTTCATGGGGCACTTCCCCTCCTACCCCGTCATGCCCGGCGTCATGATTGTCGAATCCATGGCCCAGGTCGCAGGAGTCCTTATCCTCAAAGACATCCCCGACAGCAAAAACCGGCCCGTACTCCTCGTCTCCATCAAGGAAGCGAAGTTCCGTAAACCCGTCGTTCCCGGCGACACGCTGCGCATCGAAATGAAGGTCCTCAAGCGCCGCTCCAACGCGGCACTCATGGCCGGGCAAGCCAAAGTCGGCGAAACCGTCGTCGCCGAAGCCGAAGTGATGTGCGTCCTCGGGGATCCCCCGCCACCACCGCAAGCGTAGTCCATGGCCATCCACCCCACCGCGATCATCAGCCCTCATGCCAGCATCGCGGACAGTGCCGAAATCGGGCCCTATTCCATCATCGAAGGCCAGGTCACCATCGGCGCACGCACGCGCCTCATGGCCCATGTCTATGTCGAAGGCCCCACCACCATCGGCGAAGACAACGTCGTCTTCCCCTACGCCATCCTCGGCATCGCCTCCCCGGATCTCAAATATAAAGGCGAGCACGCCGAAACGAA
>CALFYN010000882.1 GCA_937952345.1 uncultured Acidobacteriota bacterium | reverse complement strand
AAATCGGCGGGCGTGAATCCGCCGGGATCGGTGCATACACCTTCGGCGGCCACCGGGGCGGTGACAAAATTGCTGGTTTTGCCGGCCGCGACAACGGCGAGCCCCTGATAGCAGCCGCTGATTCCTTCGGGCACCTCAAAGACAATGCGATCGACACCCGGCGAGGTGCCCGCGCGGGTCTTCGAAACGAGGTTCGCCTTCTTTCCACCGAGATACACTGCCACCTCCGCGGCGAGTTCATCGGTGAGCGCCGTCCCGGCTTCATCGCCGGTGACCGCTCCGAGTCCCGTTCCAAGCAGCGTAACCTGCTGCCCGGGGCGGGCGGGCGCGGTGAACGTGATGGGTTCGCCATCGGCGTTGCGCAAGCGGGCCAGACCCGGTCCCTGGTTCGTCACCGTGAACGCGCCGAAAAAGGTGGCCACCACATTTACCGGAGCTTTCACGCTCTTGCCGTCGTACGTTAGCGTGACCTCACCCGTGCCGACCGGGACTGTGGACGGCACGACGGCCACCACCTTCCGCTCCGACACGGAGATGAGAATCGCGTCGGCGGTTGTGCCGCCCACGACGATTTTTACGGTCACGCCGCCCAACCCATCGGCCGATGGATAGGGATATTCCGTTTGCTCGACAGGCTCCGCCGGGCCGATGCCGGCGCCGAGAATCGCCATCTGCGCGCCTTGCGCCACGCCGGCGTTAGGAGCGGCGGACGGCATGAGACTGGCCGCATTCGTCACGACGCGGATGGTTTGGGCCGGTGACACAGCGGCACATCCACAGAACAGAACCAGAGCTGCGAGTGTTTTCATAAATCCTCCGATTATTTCCAGGTTATTCCATGTGTGGCTCGAATGGTGGAATGGTTAGCACCTTGCCACCCGCCAGTGTTACGGTTGCCGTGGCTCGGCTGAAGTTGAGCAGCGCCAGTTTGCCGTTTTCGAGCACGCTCCAATAGACGGTGGCCGGTTTGCGCATCCGCAATGCCGAATGGATGCGTGGATGAATGGACGGCGTTTGCAGGAGCAGATCCTTCATTGCTTCGGCGAATTCGAGTCCGGGAATGACCTCGCCGCGCCAGACGATGACTTTTCCTTTTCCGGTGTCGCCTTGCAGCCAGCGGTTGGAGATCGACGTGTCGCCTTCGACGGTTACGGGATTGCCGCGGGCGCGCGAGCAAAACACGAGAATGCCGCCGTCGCGGACCCAGCGGTCCATGCGCTCCAATACGGGTTTCTCGATGACGGCTCCCCAGAGCAGTAGCAGCACTTTGTAACGGGACAACGCGCCGTCGTTGATCATCTGCTCGCTGGCGTAGTCGAAATCGAATTGCTCACGCAAGGTGCGTCCGACGGTGAAGAAGGTGGAGGCCCAGCGGTAGCGCAGTACTTCGTCGTCGAGCTTGAGGTAGGTGTCCGGATAATAGGCGGCCACATCGATGACGGGCTTGGCGCGTTGATCGAGCAGATTGGCATGACGAACCCAGGCATCAATGGCCTGGTCGTTCGAAGCGAGATTGCCAATGTAGTAGAACAGGTGCACGGCTCCCGTGGTGACGGCGTTGTAGAGGCGGGCCATGACGCCGCGCTTGCTGCCGAAGCCGCCGGGCTCATAGCCTAGCTCAGCGCCGTAGAATCGCGCCGCCGAAGACGCCATCCGGGTGATGGTGAAGTTGTCGGCGAAATCATCGCTTTCGTTGGTGAGGCGGATGCCTCCTTTGACCTTGGCCATGCTGCGGGCCTGATAGCTGTAGTCGGTGCCGATGGGGACCGGACCCCATCCGCCGGAGGATTGATGAATGCGCGTATTGGGGAGCGCGGCGCGCGCCCAGAGGGCCCACTTTTCGCACCAGTCGCTCATGGCGCCCATGTACCAATTGGCGAAATCGAGCCGTTTGCGGCGCGAAACGGCGGTTTCGGGCAGGAAGGTCCGCACCTGGTCAAACGACGAATACTTCTCTTCCCACGCCGTGTTCAGCCTGGCGATGTCGCCGCCATACTGCTTTTCGAGCGCCGCACGAAACGCGGCTTGCGCGAGATCATCGGCGGCCCAATAGCCGATGTGGGTGTGATGTTGGCGGAACCCGTAGCCGGGGCCGCGCGCGGGATATTGCGCCTCGCCGTAATCGCCGCTGGGCCCGAGGCGGATGCCGAGGAGCGATTTGCGATTGCCGTAGTGCTTTCCGAATTCGGCGATGAAACGGCTTGCGTATTCTGTCTGGA
This sequence comes from uncultured Acidobacteriota bacterium, assembly GCA_937952345.1. GTDB lineage: Bacteria > Acidobacteriota > Terriglobia > Bryobacterales > Bryobacteraceae > CADEFT01. The sequence goes on along the minus strand of CALFYN010000882.1, from coordinate 4,191 downwards.
AGGGATGAAAGATGGATTGCGTGTCGTGGACGATTCCATGCTCCAAACATTTGAAGCCGAAACTGTCGGGGCCATCGTGGAGCCATGCGGGGATGGCATAGCCGGATCCGGCGAGCAGCATGGGGAACCACTGCAAGCCCTGCTTTTCGATTTCGTCGAGAATGGCGTCGTAGTAGCTCCAATCGTATGTGCCGCGCTCGCGTTCCACATATCCCCAGCGCACGTAGGTCTCGACGCCGTTGAAGCCCATGGCGCGCAGCAGCGGAGCCTGATTGCGGATTCCGGCCAGCGATTCGGCAACCTGCTTGGCCGACATCGCATCGCCGGGGACGGAACTGACGCGCTCGCTGGGGATTGCGAATTTCATTGCGGGTTCGACCAGTGGGGCATGTTCCAAGGGCGGCTTGTCTTCCGTCAGCGTGATGGAGCGCAGGTAATCGAGGCCTTCGACGCGGATCTTCGCGGCATGCGGCTGGTCATATAAGAAGACCGCGCGGCGGACGCGCCCGGAGTTGACGCGGGTGGGCCCCCACTGGCGCGACTCGGGAACGCCCGGGGAAACGGTGATGAGGGCGATACCGCGGTCGAGAAATTCGAGCACCAGATAGCGGTTGGGCGCGGGTGGGGCGGCGATGTTCAAGTGAAATGCCGAGCGGACATAGTAATCCTTCGAGGGCGCAAGCCGCGCCATCGCGGTACCCGACACGGTTTCAATGCGCCAGGGAGAATCGCCGGCTTTGTCGAGCGTAATGCCGTTCGATTTGGCGGGCTGCCAGGAGGCGATTTCCTTACCCTGTGCGACGGAGATCAGAGCGAGAAGAATGAATGTACGCACACCAAGAGTATTCCAGAACTCAAGGACGCACGAGAGAGCCATCGATGGCGCGCACGGTGAATCCGTCTTCGCGCCCGGGCGGAGGAGACATGGGATACTTACGCGCCATCGCCTCATTGATGTCGATGCCGAGGCCGGGGGCTTCGTTGACGTAGGCATATCCGTCGGGGAGCTTGGGGGTTCCGGGGAGCATTTCATGCACCAATTCCGGCCAGCGATTCTCCTCCTGAATTCCGAATGCCGAGGAAGAAAGATCAATGTGGCAGGCGGCGGCGAAATTCACCGGGTCATTATCGCCGCCTTCCTGAAAGGCGGTGCGCACGCCGAAGGCCTCGCAGAGGGCGGCCACTTTGCGAGCGGGCGTAATGCCGCCGATGGTGGAGACGCGATGGCGCGCGAAATCGATCCAGCGGTTGGTGATGCAGGGCACCCACTCTTGTGGATTGGTGAAAATCTCGCCCATGGCAATGGGAGTGGAGGTGACCTGTTTGATGTTGGCGAACCACTGCACGAGTTCCGGGGGCAGCAGATCTTCGACGAAGAACATGCGGTAAGGCTCGAGGCGTTTGGCCAGTTCGACGGCCATGGTTGGGGACAGGTGCTCATGCACGTCGTGGCAGAGTTTCACTTCCTTGCCGAGTTCGACGCGGAGGTGCTCAAAGAGGCGCGGAATGGTTTCGACGTAATCCTCTTCATCGAAGGCAGGGCCGTTGAAACCGCCGCGCACGCGGCTTCCCCTCCCCGGTGCGGTCATGCCGCCGCCGCCGTAGCCGCCGATCTGCGCGCGCACGTGGCGGAAGCCGCGGTCCATGAAGCCCTTGACGTTGTTGGTGACTTCCTCAAACGATCGGCCGTCGGCGTGGCCATAGCAAGGGACGGCATCGCGCACTTTGCCTCCGAGGAGCGCATACACAGGCATGCCGGCGCGCTTGCCCTTGATGTCCCAAAGGGCCATATCGAGGCCGCTGAGGGCATTGTTCAACACGGTATCGGAACGCCGGTAATTGCGGTAGTTGGTGGCGTACCAAATATCGTCGATGCGATCCACATCGCGCCCCTGCCAGAACGCGGCGAGATGCTTTTCAATGGCCGCGGCAACGGTGAAGGCTTGATGAACGTTGCTGGCCGAGCCGATGCCATACAAGCCGGGCTCACTGGTTTCCACCTTTACGATGACCCACTGATAGCGTCCGCCGGCGCTGGTGAGGATGGGGTAGACGCGGCGAATGGTCACCTTTCCCATTCCGCGAAGCGGCGCGGGAGTTGGCGCCTGCGCGGCGGCGGCCTGGGCCATTCCGATGCCTGCAAGAAAACCTCTGCGTTGCATGATGCGCCCATTGTATCGCCGCGATGCGGATGCGGTTCCGGTTTGGGCCGGTGTGATACATTGCTGTCCACATGGACCGCCGATGTTTTCTTTTCGCCGCAGCCGCACCTTTGCACGGGCAATCGATGGATGAACAACTGGAGCGGGAGATGCGCCGCAGCAACCCGCATTACGTTGCTTATAAGCCCGGCCATTGGGATGGATCGACGCATGATGGATTGAACGAACACTTTCTTGTTTTCGATGGTCCGGGGAATTCGCTGATGGCCATTTGGACGCAATCGGACAAAGGGGCGGGCATGGCGGGGGCTCGGCAGAAGAATCGGATTGTGTTTTCGCAATCGGCGGATGAAGGACGCACGTGGGCAAAGCCGGCGCATGTGGTTGGGCCGCGTACGCAGGACGATGCCGAATTCATGGCCAGTTGGGCGTTCCCGATGGTTTCGCGCCGTGGCCGCATTTACGTTGTCTACAACCAGAACGACGGATCGAAGGGCTGGATCGAGATGCACACGGGCCACATGGCGGGTGTGTATAGCGACGATCGCGGCAAGACGTGGTCGAAGCCGCAACGCATCGCCATGCCGAAGAGCGAATACGACGATCCCGAGGGGCGCATTCCCGCGGAGTGGATTGTGTGGCAACTGCCGATGCGCGACCGCAAGGGCGGCTATTTCGTGGGCTACACGCACTGGCTGCATCCGGCGCGGGCGCGGTGGAAGAAGACGGAGGCGTGGACACAGATAGAGTCGGTGGTGGAGTTTGCGCGGTTCGAGAATATCGACGAGCACCCTGAGCCCCGGGATTTACGGATTCGGTATTCGGCGTGGGGCGAGAAAGCGCTGCGCGTGCCGTATTGGCGCGATCCGCTGCTGAGCATCGCGCAGGAACCGAGCCTGGTGCGGCTGCCGGATGAACGGCTGTTTTGCACGATGCGCACCAACTCGGGCTACATCTGGTACAGCGTGTCGGCGGATGATGGGGCAACGTGGTGCAATCCGCGTCCGCTGCTGCGGAAGGACTTCGGCACGCCGATTCTGCAGCCCGTCAGTTGCTGCCCGATATACACGCTCGCCGATGGCCGTTACGTTCTTCTGCATCACGAAAACCGCGGGATTTGGGACACGAAACCGGAGAAAGCGCACAGCCCGCGGCGGCCGGCCTATCTGGCGCTGGGCGAATTCCGCCCGAAGGCGGAACAGCCGATCTGGTTCAGCGAATCGAAGGAGTTTCTGGACAATGGCGATGTTGGGGTGGATGGGCGGGCGGATCATCCGCAGAAGGGGATCGGCATCTATACGAGCTTCACAACACGCAAGGGGAAGAATGTTTTATGGTATCCGGACCGGAAATTCTTCCTGCTGGGGAAAGAAGTAACGCCGCAATTTCTCACTTCCCTGAAAACACCCGTATAATCGGAATCAAATGACTCGCTTCTGGAAACTGGCGCTGGCGGCCGTGGCTGCCGTGGCTGCCCTGTCCTCGGTGTCCAAAGAAAGAGACCCTCTGCCCGGGTTCCCCCAACTGATCCTTTGGGCCTGGGATCGTCCCGAAGATCTCCGCTTCCTCACTCCCGGACACACCGGGGTCGCCTTCCTCGACCGCACGATCCGGCTTCACAAGGACACCATCACCACCAGGCCCCGGCTGCATGCGCTGCATGTGCCGGCGGGCACTCCGCTCATGGCCGTGGTTCGAATCGAGTCTTCGGGCAAGGCTCTGCCACCGCACAAGGCCGTCGTCGAGGAACTCCGGCAAGCGATCCAACCTCCGGGTGTGCGCGCTTTACAGATCGACTTCGATGCGCGGGAATCCGAACGCAACTGGTACCGTGAGCTTCTGCGCCAAACGCGCGCCGCACTTCCCCGCCATATTCCGCTGAGCATCACGGCCCTGGCCTCGTGGTGCACCGCGGATACCTGGATGGACGATCTTCCCGTTGCCGACGCATCGCCGATGCTGTTCCGCATGGGCGCGGGCGAGCAAGTGCCGCCGCGGGACTTCGATGTTCGGCTCTGCCGTTCGAGCC
>CALFYN010000881.1 GCA_937952345.1 uncultured Acidobacteriota bacterium | reverse complement strand
TCGCGATCTTCGGTTTGTGCACAGGATGTCGACCCCGAAGCAGTAAGGGAGAGCTACTGAAGTGGCTCCTCAGCACCTCGATGCCATTCTCGAGAACTTCATTCTTCGCCGCCGCATCGCCCTTCGCAGTGCGAGTCGCAAGATCAGCGGAATCCCAACTCGGCCGCGTGTGACGCTACTGTGCTGCATGTGAACCAGGCGGCGCAATCCGGCGCGGTCACGCTGCAGGAAGCCGACGCCCTCATCGACATGATGGGGATCGTGTACTAAGTCCATCGCCAGGGCTTGTGCCGGCCTGTTAGAACCGGGATGACCGTTTTCCCCGCCCGTTGTCGTAGTAACGGTTAGCTCTTACTATGCGATGCGGAGCAAACGCCATGTTCATCCTGATCTTGCTGGCTCAAGCCCTTAGCGCAGAAAACTTTACAGGCACGTTCCGGAATCACGAGGCGCAAATCACGCTCAGCAGGCGCTGCGATGGCTCGGGAACAAACACCAGCACTTCGCGGCGCACTTACTCCTCAACGCAAGCCCAACTCAGCCCTGAGGGAACCCCCATCACCTGCGGTCCGTTCACCATGAAGAGCGCGAGCCTCTCCTTTCAGGCGCCGATCACCCCGGTTTCGGTCTCCTACACCAGCGCCACCCGGCTCGCCCGGGGTTCCGTTGTGCAGATCCTCAATTCGCGGCTGAGTCTGGCCGCCAGCGTCGAATCCGTCTCCCGGCTGGGTGTGACCCAAGCCTCCGGAACCACCGCATCGCTATCGGCTACCGCCGCTGTCCTGGGGCACAACACGGCTGCCGCTCCCATCACCGGCTGCCCGGACTACCGTAAAGTGGATTCCCGCAATCTTTCAGCCGTTGGCGACGTCAACCTCTCGGCGGCCGCGCAATGCGCGCAGGTCGCCAGCATGCGCGTGACCGACTTCGTGGTGGGGTCCGACGGTAAGGTGACGGAATTCGACGCCGAAGTGGTGTCCACCGCGCAGGTCAGTCTGTTCGACATGGACCCCGGTCCCTTCGGATCGCCCACTCCATCCGTGCGGAGCCTCAGCTACAGCGTGCGGTTCGCCTCCATCTGGAGGTTCAAGCCGGAAGCATCCACCCCTGTCAACGATGCCATCCGCATCCTGTCCGCAACGCCCGCGGCCTCTACGCCGCTCGACAGGGGAGCGCGCCAGGCGTTCGCCGCCAATGTCGAATACACCCTCGGCTCGCGCGCCGAGGCGGAACTGGTTCTCCAGGCGTTGGACGCGAACAACCAGGTGCTGGCATCCTCCACACCGCGCGTGGTGACAAGAGCATCGACGGCGACCACCGTACGGCTCGATATTGCGGCGTTTAACCTTCCCCTGAACGACACCCGGCTCCAGTTGCGCGCCGTGCTGCGGCAGAGCGGACAATCGCCGTTCCTGCAATCGGCGGCGGTGGAATACACGTATGCGCAAGGAACCGACTCGGTTTTGATCACGCGCGTCACTCCCCCACCAGGAACATTGCTGGTGCCGGGAGAGTCGGTCACATTCCTCGCCGCGATTCGTTATGCATTGCACACACGCCCGGAAGGCAGTTTCACCCTGCAGGCGCTCTCCGCCAACGGGCGAGTGTTGAGTTTCTCACCCCCGCTGAACGTGACCCGCGGAGAAGGATCTCTGGACGTCCTCATCGTTCCATTCGCCCTGCCGGCATCGGATACCCGCCTCACGCTAAGAGCACTGCTCACGGATCCCGGGGGCGGTATCCTAGCCCAGTCCGTCGTGGAATACAACTACGGGGACGACCTGCGCATTCACAGCGTCGAGGTCTATCAGGTGTATCCCACGGATTTTGACCTGCCGCTGGTTGCAGGGAAATCGACCCTGGCGAGGGTCTATGTCGGACTCCGGTCCGCGCCGACGATGAATCGTGTCCTGGTGGAACTGCACGGTTTGCGCAACGGCCAGCCTTTGCCGCGTTCGCCCATGATGCACCGCGCGGGCATGGCCATGAAGGAATTCAGCCGCACGCCGGAGCGCTCCGGCTTCGACTTTGTCCTTCCCAGGGAATGGACCGAAGCAGGCGATCTGACCCTGATCGCGAAGGCGAACCCCGACCGGTCCATACCGGAAACGGACCATGGCAACAATGAGCAGCGCCGGGAGTTCCGCTTTGAGCCTTCGCCCACGCTGACCATTCGCTACGCCCCCATCTGCACGCAGTTGGAAAGCGGCAGGCCACCGCAATGCCCCTCGGCGAACATCGGATCGCTCCATGGGTTCGCGCGCCAAGTCTATCCTGTGGCGGAGGGCAAGTTCCACTACCTGCCGGTTCCCATTCCGTCGATCACCGCCCGCAGTCCCCGCTTTCCCACATGGTCCGGCTTCCTTTCGCTACTGAACTTGCCGCGCAGCCTGATCAACGGCTCACTGTTCCTCCGCGAACTGAGACGCTTCGATGAGTTGCTCCGGACGGGAGGCTCCGGCGTGGCCGCTCTCCCTCCCTACGATCAATTGGTAGGGTGGCTGCCGGACGCGGGGTCATTGCTGGGAATTGCCGATGGGCCGGGCTTGATCAGCGGCGACGGCCGCACCTTTATGGCTGTGGACCGCAGCGCCGAGTTCGGACTCCGCCACGATACGGAAGTGACCCTGGCCCACGAAATGGGCCACAACTACGGATTGAAGCACCCCTCCACTTCCGATAGCTGCGGCGCCTTCGACCCTCTCACCGACTGGCCCTTCCAAACGGTGACCGTGGAGGAGCTCAGTTACGACGTCTCCTTCCCGCAACAGATCCTCCCCGGTACCCGTCACGACCTGATGGGCTACTGCACCACCAATTTCTGGATTTCCCGATTCCACTACAAGAAGCTGCTGAACAGCGGTCTGTGGCGCAAGCCCAAGTCCGCTGAGATTCGCCTCACCACCGCCGAACCCGTCTCCCGGGAGTTTCTGCTGATCTCCGGCATGACCACCGCCGATGGCCCGGCGGTTCTCGAACCGGCGCTGCGCATGTCCGGCGCGGCCACGGCTGCGTCCGAAGCGGGTAACTACTGCCTGGAATTGCACGGCGCGGAAAGTCTGCTGCACCGGCACTGCTTCCCATTGTTCGAACCGAGAGCCGATTCCGGCGAAAAGCCGCTGCTGGAAGCCTTCTCCTTCCGCATCCCCTATCACCCGGATGGAAAGCGCATCGCACTGACGCGAGACGGCGCCGCGATCGCCTCCCTCGAAGCCTCGGCTCGCCCTCCGGACCTGACCGCCCTCACTCCCGAACCCGGGGCCGAATGGGATGACAGCCCGCATACACTCACCTGGTCCGCCGCTGACCCCGACGGCGACATTCTGACCTACTCTGTTTTCTATTCCACCGGCGGCGACTGGCTGCCGCTAGCCCATGACCTGGACGAAACGCAATTTGAGGTGAATGCCGCCCGCATCCAGGGCGGTAAAGAAGTACGATTCCGCGTAGCCGCCTCCGACGGGTTCCATTCCACGAGCGCCGAGTTCGGCCCCGTGTCCATCACCCAACGGCCGCGCCTGGCCTATTCCCCGGACAGTCTCGATTTCTACAACACCCTGACGGGCGGCTCCGCGGAACGTACGCTCACCCTCCGAAACACCGGCAGCGGCATGCTGGAGATTGCTTCGCTCGAAGCCTCCGCCGGCTTCACCGTCCTCACCCCCGCTCCCGTGATCGTTGCCGCGCAACAGGAGTTCCCCATCCGTGTCAGCTTCTCGCCCGGCACCACGGGAGTCGCCAACGGCACCCTGCGCTTCACCACCAATGACGACTCGCGGGCCAGCGTATCCATTCCGCTGCTCGGCCGCGGCGTCGAGGTGGCCACCCCGGAAATCGCCGTGTCCGCCCAGGCCCTCGATTTCGGTACCGTCGCCGCCAACCAGACCAAGGATCTCACGCTCCGCGTCTGGAATCGTGGACCCGGCCCCCTCACCATCGGTGCCCTCCGTCTTACCAATTCCGCCTTCTCTCTGCCTGATGGCGCATCGCCGTTCTCCCTGCGGGCCGCCGAAGAAAGACAGATCCGGTTGCGCTTCCGAGCCGCCTCCACTACCGGAGCAGCCGGGACGCTCACTATCGAAAGCGACGATCCCGTGAAACCCTCCGTGGCCGTGGCGCTGGTGGCCAATGGCGGCGCGGTTGCCCCCGCGCCCAGGGACGTTCTGCTGAAGGGCGATTCCGGAGTGTTCGACGTGGTGGTGGGCTTCCCCTCCGGGGGAGTCACGGCCTACTTCGTCACCCGCCTTACGCCGCCCTCCTATCCCGCAACCCTGCGCAATGTGCAGGTCTTCTTCTCCCGCCGCTCCGACGGGCTCCAACTCGACGAGCCAATCCAGGTGCTATTCGCCGCTAATCCCACGGCGGCGCAGAAGATCGATGGCATTCCGCTGCAGCGGCTCTCGGCCCGGGTCACCGGCTTTGAGGCCTTCCAGTCCTATACCGTCAACGGACCCACCATCACATCCGGCGATTTCATCGTCGGCTTCTCGGTGGCGAACCGTACCGGCGCCTACCCCGGCGAAGTGGATGTTTCCGGAGCATCCCAACGCCGGTCTTACGTTTCCACCAACGGAACCAGCTTCGTTCTGCTCGAAGACGGTGGCGGAAGCGGCAACCTCGCCATCCGGGCCACCGTACGCGTTCCCTAGATGGAATAGAATAGGACCGCAGGGAAGGTTCGCAGGTAGCGAAAGTCGAAACCGAGGGCACAAGATATTGTGCTTTGAAAGAATCGGCCACCGCCCCTTGAATCCCACTTGCATTTTGCTCTGGCCCCAGATAACATAGGACATCCCCCGAGACCGGACGCGTGGCTGCGTCCGCCAATGACTTTTTTGGTTTCTACCCAAGGGGTGGCAGTTTGCTTCACATCAAACGTCTGGAGATCCAGGGATTCAAATCCTTCGCAGACCGCACTGAGCTACGCTTCCGTGGACAGGGATTTACGGCAGTTGTAGGACCTAACGGTTGCGGTAAATCGAACCTTGCCGATGCGATCAGTTGGGTGCTCGGCGAGCAATCCGCTAAGAGCTTACGTGGCAGCCGGATGGAAGATGTTATCTTCGCCGGTACTAGAGATCGCAAAGCGGTCGGGATGGCGTCCGTTTCTCTCTCTCTGGTCGATCCCAATCCCGCGCCCAGCGTGCCCGCTGTCATCGTCGAGCACGCCGAAGGCGAAGGCGCCAACGGCCATGCGAATGGCCATTCCAATGGACATTCCAACGGTCACACGAATGGCCACACTAACGGGCACACCAACGGCAAGCTGCCCAAGCCCAAAGAGGTCACCATCACCCGCCGGCTGTACCGGTCCGGTGAAAGCGAATACCTGATCAACGGTGAAAAGGCCCGCCTCCGCGACATCCAGGACCTCTTTATGGGTACCGGACTCGGCCCCGAAAGCTACGCTATCATCGAACAGGGCCGCATTACCCAGATCCTCAGCAACAAGCCGCAAGAGCGCCGCGCGGTCATTGAAGAAGCAGCCGGCGTCAGCAAGTTTAAGACGCGCCGCCGGCTGGCCGAAGCGAAACTCGAAGGCGCCAAGCAGAACCTGTCCCGCGTCTTCGACATCCTGGAAGAAGTCGGCCGCCAGGTGAACTCGCTCAAGCGCCAGGCCGCCAAGGCGAAGCGCTACGAAGAGCTGAAGACCGAGATGGTGGCCTACCTGCGCCGCGCGTTGGCAGGACGTTACCGGGTGCGCGAGCGCGAAGCCGCCAAGACGGCCCTCGATCTGAACGAAGCCACACGTGAGTTTCAGACCCTTTCCGCCGACGTCGCCGAAAAAGAAAAGTTGCAAGCGAGCCTCCAGGAACAGTGCTTCACCCTGGAGCACGATCTCACCGAAAAGCGCCGCAATCTCAGTGAGCACCGCGTGGAAGCCGAGCGCGCCAAGGGCCGCCTGGAATCGCAAGCCGGCCAGATTGCTGCCATCGAAAAGCGCCTCACGCAGGGCGAAACCGAAACCGGCGAAATCGAAACCCGCCTGGAAACCCTGCAAACCGAGTTTCAAGCCCAAGCCGACACGCTTGGTGAGTTGAACGTCGCCTTCGACAACGCCCGCGAGCGCCTCACCCGCAAGAGCGAAGAGCGCGACCAGCGCCAGGCCGAACTGAAGCGCCGAGAATACGGCATCGAGCAGGGCCGCCAGCAGGTGCTGAAGCTGCTCGGCGAAACCTCCACTCTCAAAAACCAACTCGCCCAGGTGGGCGAATACTTGAGCGGCCTTGATCGCGAAAACGCCCGCGCCCAGCGTGAAGAGCAGACCGCTTCGGCCGACCTCGAGCGCATCGACGCCCTGAAGGTCGAGTTCGGGCAGAAGATTTCCGCCCGCCAGATGGAGCTCACCTCCACGCTCGACCAGCGCCGCGGCGTGGAAGAGGAACTGCAGACCCGCCGCGCCCGCGCCGC
>CALFYN010000880.1 GCA_937952345.1 uncultured Acidobacteriota bacterium | reverse complement strand
GAGGAATGGAGAAAGACGCCGGGACGAGATCGAGACTGCCCGCAAAGCTGTAGGTGGAAGGCGTGGCTCCGGCAAGGGCGGCGATGATGTTGCGGTCCGACTCCTCCGGAATGGTGGAGATCTGTTTGCGGAGCAGCTTGAACTCCTTCAGCTTGCCGGGGCGGCCGGATTTAGCGGGATCGCGCACTTCGATCTTGAAGGAGAAACTGCCGCCGACTCCTCCGGCAACGGTGGAGGGATCGACAATGAAGAACACTTCGCGACCGGGGGGCCAGGGCTCGGGTTCGCCGTACGAACGCAAAGTGGCTTGCTGCTGGATGTGGGTGAGGGCGATCTTCCAGGGCGGAGTCTGCTCTTTCCTGGGAGCGGGGGCATCGTCATCGGGCATTTCCCAGTCTTCGATGATGCGCGCGGGTTTGCCCTCGATCGTCGGTGAGCCGAGGTAGTTGCGGTCGGTGGCGGCCAGCAACGCGGCCCAGATGTGTTTGCAGGGGCCGTCGGTTTCGTAATAGGGGCATGTGCAACTGACGCGGACTACCTCATTACTGCGCTGCAGGGAGACCTCGTACTTGTGAGTGCCCTTGACGAGAGCGTCGACGCTCCACTGGTTGCCGGAGACGATTTTTACGTTGCCGCCGCGGTAGATCCAATCGCCGCGCTGGCGGACGACAGAAGGGAAAGAACGGGCGACGTCACTAAGCAACGCCATGATGCTAGCGGCGATCCTCCAGGTGAAGCACGGTCATAGGCTCATCGTCCAGACCACCGGCTGCCTTGCGCCGCAGCGAGCGCATGAGGAAGACCATGATGCCCGCGCCGATGGCGAGCAGGATAAGAACGCCGGTGAGTTGGGCGATGGCGATGATGAGGTCCCCGGGGTTGTCGATCGTGGAGCCGGGCTTGGGCTGATCGATGGTGACCTGGGCTTTGTAATTGACGAGCGAAAGGACACGCTGGGCATCATCGGCATTGGCGGCGCCGGCGATGATGGCGAGCAGCGGGCCGCTGCGTTTGACGAGCGCGCCGTTGACCTTCTGAAATTCCGGCATGCGCTCGCGGGCCATGGGGTTGCTGGGGTAATAGAAGATCGCCATCTCCACGGGGCCCGCCGAAGCGGAGTAGCGAGCCACGATCGCTTCCGGTCCGAAGTGGAATCCCACCGCGGACGGAGAGAGGCGGTTGTAGAATTTCGCCAGAGAGGCTGGCCCGTTAACAAAGCGGTCCGTGCCCACGATAAGCCCGTCTTGCGGGATGTACTCAAGCAGCGGGGGCAGGGAGGACTGATCGAGCTTGGGCAACTGGAAGAGGAAGATCTTCAGCTCATCCATGTTCGGCATGCCGCCTTCGAAGCGGATGAGATAGTTGCCGTGGGTCATCAGCACGGTGTCTTTCCACTGGGCGGCAAACTTGGAATAGTAGAGCGCGTCTGCATTGCCAGGTTTCGATTCGGTGGGCCGCAGCCAGCGGAAAGCGGCCTGCGCGCCGGTGGGATCGTTCAATCGCCAGGCTGTGGCGATGAACTTACGCGGGCCATCATAGGACGCGGTTTCAGCTTCGGCGAGCCCGTATTCGCGCCAAACCTCGGAGTCTTCCAGTTTCGGCGCCGCTATGGGGCCGCGCTTGGCCGTGCCGAGATCATCGGTGAGCAGCGCGGCCTGCGCCGCGGCGGCCAGTGCGAATACGACTAGGCTCCGCAGCATTTCTTGAACTTCTTCCCGCTGCCGCAGGGGCAGGGATCGTTGCGGCCGACCTTGGCGTTGCGGACCGGTGCGGCGGTGGTGGTGGAATCGCCGCCGACGAACTGCAGTTGTTCTAGCTCGCGATCCTTCTTGCGGACGATGTTTCGCGTCAGATCCTGCATGCTGGCCTTGGCGGCGGCGGCCACGGCTTCGCGCTCGGCGGAGTCGTCTTCTTCCTGCTCTTCGTCATCGTCCTGACGGAAAGGCAGCACCGGGGCTTCATTGGTGGCCTGCATGAAGAACAGGTAGCGAATGGTTTCGTCTTCGATGCGATCCATCAGCTCATTGAAGAGGGTGAAGGATTCCTTCTTGTATTCGACCAGCGGATCTTTCTGGCCATATCCGCGCAGGCCGATGCCTTCCTTGAGGTGATCCATCGAGAGCAGGTGGTCTTTCCACTGCTGGTCGATGACGTGGAGCATGAGGAAGCGCTCGGTTTCGCGCATCACGGTTTCGCCGACCAGGTCTTCCTTTTCGGCGTAACGGGCGGTGAGCTTGTCGTAAATGTACTCTTCGATTTCGGCGCGGTTGAGCTGGGAAACCTCGTGCTGCGCGATGCGGACACCGAACTGCGTGAGGACGTCGGTTTCGAGTCCGATGAAATCCCACATGCCGGGGTTGACGTTTTCCGCGCAGCGCGTGTCGATGAAGCTGGCGACGATACCACGAACGATTTCGAGGATGCGATCCTTCTGGCTTTCCCCGCTGAGCAGCGAATTACGCATGCCGTATACGGCCTGGCGCTGCTTGTTCATCACGTCGTCGTATTCGAGGAGGTGTTTACGGGCGGCGAAATTCTGCGCTTCGACGGCCTTTTGCGCGGCGGCGATGCGCTTGGTGATCATCTTCGATTCGATCGGCACGTCTTCTTCCATGCCGAGGCGGAGCATCAGGTTCTGGATGCGTTCGCCGCCGAAGATGCGGAGCAGGTCGTCCTGGAGCGAGAGATAGAAACGGCTGCTGCCGGGATCGCCCTGGCGTCCGGCGCGTCCGCGGAGCTGGTTGTCGATGCGGCGCGACTCGTGGCGTTCGGTGCCGACGATGTGCAGTCCGCCGGCGGCGACCACTTCATCATGTTCGGTCTTACAC
>CALFYN010000879.1 GCA_937952345.1 uncultured Acidobacteriota bacterium | reverse complement strand
GGCCACGGCTCTGGCCGGACTGGCGGAAACCGGTTCGATTCCCCCGTTCATTTCTGCGCTTGGCACGGAGCAGTTGGCGCAGTTGGGTCCGGTGGCGCAGGTGCTGGCCGAGCAGGACGCCGCAGTGGGCGTGTAATCGCCCCTAGGCCGGCAGGTCGATGAGGAGGAAATGCGCTCCGGCGCTGGTCGCGAAGTGGAGTAGGGTTTCGTTCTCGATGCGGGCCTGATCGCCGGTGGACAGGGGTTCGCGGTTCACATCCAAGTTGCCTTCCATAACGAATACGTATGCTTTGCGTCCGGGCTTCGGCTCGTGTGTCAACTGCTTGCCTTCTGTGAGACGCGAGAGATAAATCACTGCGTCCTGATCGATGGCCAGGGTACCGGGGATGTCTCCGCTGGAGACGACCGGAAGCAGTCTGTCCTCGCGGGCGTCGAATTCGCGCTGTTCCCAGCGGGGTGTGAGCCCTTTGTTGCGTGGCAGGATCCACAACTGTAGAAAATGGACGGTTGCGCTATGGGAGGCGTTGTATTCGGAGTGGCGGATACCGGAGCCGGCGGACATTACCTGGACTTCACCGGCTTTGAGAATCTGGCTGGTGCCGATGGAATCGGTGTGCTCGAGTGCGCCGTCCAGGACTAGGCTGACAATCTCCATGTCGCGGTGGCCGTGCGTGCCAAAGCCTTGTCCGGGCTGAACGACGTCGTCGTTGAAGACGCGAAGGGGGCCCCAGGAGACGTTTTGCGGGTCGTAGTAGCGGTCGAAGGAGAAATGCCAGCGGGTGGAAAGCCAGCCGAAGTCGGCGTGGTGGCGTTGTGCGGAAGGGATGGTATGCAGCATGGTTTTTATCTGTTTTAAGGATAGTTGTTATAACGAATATTGTCAAGAGGCCAACGGGACGCGCCCGAGAGGAGGGTGTCAGGAGCCGAGGCGGTTGATGCCGTCGAAGGCGGCGGTTTTATAGCATTCGGCGAGAGTCGGGTAGTTGAAGACGGTGTCTATGAAATAGTCGATGGTACCGCCGAAGGCAATGACCGCCTGGCCGATGTGGACGAGTTCGCAGGACCCTTCGCCGATGATGTGGACGGCGAGGAGTTTACGGTTTTCGGTGGAGAAGATGAGCTTCAGCAGGCCGGTGGAGTCACCGATGATCTGGCCGCGGGCGATTTCCTTGTAGCGGGCCTTGCCGATTTCGTAGGGTACGCCCGCCTTGGTCAGTTCCTCTTCGTTCTTGCCGACCATGGAGATTTCGGGGATGGTGTAGATGCCGTAGGGGAAGAGTTCGGGGACGGAATCGGTATCGTGGGCGAAGGCGTGGCAGGCGGCGAGCCTGCCCTGTTCCATGGAAGTGGAGGCGAGGCTGGGAAAGCCGACGACGTCGCCGACCGCATAGATACTGGGTACCTCAGTCTGGTAAAACTCATTGACGCTCAGGCGGCCGCGGTTGTCGGCTTTGAGACCGGCGGCTTCGAGATTGAGGCGCGCGGTATTGCCGGTGCGGCCGATGCTGTAGAGGGCGCGATCGGTGAGAATCTGCTTGCCGCTTCCCAGGTGAATACGGACACGGGGACCGTTCTCATCTTCCGTTTTCTCGATGGCCGCGACTTCTTCACCCAGGCGAAGCGTCACACGATTTTCGCGGAGGTGGTAGGCGAGAGCGTCGGCGATTTCCTCGTCGACGAAAGGGAGCAGGCGGGGGCGTTTGTCGATCAGTGTGACGCGGACGCCGAGGGCGGCGAACATGCTGGCGTACTCGCAGCCGATGACGCCGGCGCCGACCACGGTGAGGGTGCGCGGCATTTTGTCGAGGCGGAGGATATCGTCGCTCGTGAAGATACGCTGAGTATCGAAAGGGATGTGGGAGTCGAGGGTGGCTTCGGTGCCGACGGCGATCATCACATACTTGGCGGTGACCGTGCGCATGGTATGGGAATCGGGGCTTTCGAGCCGCACTGTGTGTGCGTCGACGAACGAGCCGGTAGCGGATAGGACATCGACGCGGTTGCGAATCAACTGGTGGCGCGTTACGTCAACCTCGTGGCGGATGACCTGATCGGCACGCATGACCAGGTCGTCCATGGTGATGTTCTGTTTGACCGAGTAGGATGCGCCGTAGAAGTTACGCTCGCGGTAGCCGGAGAGGTACAGGACAGCCTCTCGCAATGTCTTACTGGGGATTGTCCCGGTATTGATGCACACACCGCCCACGACGGCCTTTTTCTCGACGACGGCAACGCGCTTGTCGAGTTTGGCGGCTTGAATGGCGGCGCGCTGGCCGGCGGGTCCGGAGCCAAGCACCAACAGGTCGTAATCGAATTCCGTACGCACAGCCCTCCACTTCCACCGCGAACAGGAGTTCACAGTAGTTCCATATTAAAGAACTCGGCATAGACCTGTCTTTTCTTGAGCGGGAGGCAGAGACTTAGCGGCGCGTTTACTCGACGGTGAGTTTGACCGGTTGCTCGATCAGCTTGGGATCGGCGCCGGCGGTGAGAATCATCAGGCTGAACCTGCCGGCTTTGGTGCCCGCGGGCACGCGAAACTTAATGGAGGCGGCTGATTGTTGTACGATTGCCAGCTTGACATCGTTCTTGCCGTCCGTAATATAGATCTCGGTTACGGCCGTTTTGTCGAGATTTTCCCCGTTGACGGTGCCTTCACCACCAGCCTTTACCGAATCGGGCTCCACGGCGCTCATTCTGGGCATGCCTTGCGCGGCAAGGAGAATGCACAGTGAGAAGAAACAGAGGAGAAGTCGCCAATGTTTTCGTGGTGGCATGGTTTTGCTCCAGCTTAATGCTATGCTCATCCGGCCGGGAATGCAACCGTCAAAGCGATGAAAAGAGAGGGATAAAAACAGGCCCGCGACGATCGAAATCGGGCGGGCCTGAGACTGGATCGGAGGATGAATCCGTATCGTCGATTTAGCGTTCCTGGGCGATGTGAAGCCCTTTGTGGATGGCGTACAGGGCCAGTTCGAGACGATCGGAAACGCCTAGCTTGTCGAATATGTTGTGCAGATGGTTCTTTACCGTCTGCTCGCTGATAAACATCTTTTCAGCCATTTCCTTGTTCTTATAGCCCTGGGCGACAAGCTGCACGATTTCGCGCTCGCGAGTGCTGAGCGGTGACCGCTCGCGCGCCTTTCCGTTGGAAGAGCCGCTGAGCGAATCCGCGGGTGAAGCGAACTGGCGCATGACGGCGGCGGTGGTGTGCGAATCCAGCCAAATCTCGCCCGCATTCACCTTGCGTATGGACTTAACGATGAGTTCGGGGGCTGTCTGCTTGAGGACGATGCCCGAACAGCCCAGCTTCATCGCCTGGACAAACTCATTCTTGTCATCGGAGGCGGTGAGAACGATCACCTTCGTCCGGCGTCCCGTCTGCTGTAGTGATTGCAGGACGCTCAAGCCGTCGAGATTGGGCATGCGGAGGTCGAGCAGCAGGACATCGGGCTCATGCTCCTGCATGAGTTCCAGCACTTGACGCCCGTCGCAAGCCTCCCCTACTACTTTGATATCGTCTTCCAACAGCAACAGCTTCTTCAGTCCGTCGCGAACGATGGGATGGTCGTCTGCTATCAGCACCCGGATGAACTTCGTTTCCACCGGTGCTTCCTGAAAACCTTCCTGCATTAGCTCGGGAACTGTGGTTGTGCCCTGATTCATAACCGGTTCCTCCTTTAGCGTACGAATTGATTCTATGGTTAGTTCTAGTACTTGGTCAATCCTTGTTCTCCCTAGGAGGAAATTACTGACCCCCTAGAACTCAAGCAGGGAATACCTGAGTCTGTTCTAAGGAAATGGTGCTAGGGAGCTGACGACCGCGCTATTTGCGCACACGAATGTCTAGCAACGGCGTAGCAGTAGAGCCGAATTCTTGCTTCCAAAAGCAATGCAATTGGCGATCGCATTCTCGATGGCAAGAGGGCGGGCGGAGTTGGCGATGTAATCGAGGTCGCACTCGGGATCCGGCGTTTCGAGGTTGACTGTGGGTGGGGCTATCCCGTCGCGCATGGCTAGCAAGGTGGCGGCGACACCAGCCGCTCCACAAGCGCCCTGCGGATGGCCGATCATGCTTTTGAGTGAGGATCCGGCCAGTCTATGGGCATGGCCGTTGAAGGCCAGTTTCATGGCGCGGGTTTCGATACGGTCGTTCAGTTCGGTGGAAGTGCCGTGGTAGTTGACGTATTGAATGGCCTCCGGCGGGAGGCCTCCTTCGGCAAGGGCCAACTGCATGGCGCGGGCCGGTTCTTCGCCGCACTCGTCGAGGCGCACCCGGTGGTACGCCTCGCAGGTGGACCCGTAGCCGGAGATCTCCGCGTAGATGTGTGCGCCGCGGGCTTTGGCCTGCTCGTACTCCTCGACGACGAAAAACCATGAGCCTTCCCCGAGAACGAATCCATCACGGTCGGCGGAGAAGGGCCGGGAGCCGCGTTCGGGAGTTTGGTTCCACTTCGAGGTGAGAATGCGCATGAGGATGAAGCCACGCAGGACGAGGAGGGTGATGGGAGCATCGACTCCGCCGGCGATCGCGGTGTTCATCACGCCGTTGGAGATATTGCGGAAAGCGTAGCCGAGCGCGTCGGTGGAGGAAGTGCAGCCAGTGGTCACAACATGGCTGAGTCCGCGGAAGCCAAAGCGCATGGAGATCTCACTGGCGAGCGTTCCGGCGGTCGAACTCGGGATAACGTAGACGCTGCACTGTTTGTGCAGGCCCTGGTAATAGAGGCGGTACTGCTCTTCGGTGAACTCCTGTGCGCCACCGCCGGAACCGACAATGACGCCGATCTGGCGCAACTCGTCGCGGGTCAGGGTGGTGGGATCGAGGCCGGAGTCGACTAGGGCTTCGGTAGTGGCGGCAATGGCAAGGGGGACGCAACGCGAGACGTGCGGGCGGTCCTTGGGCGGAACCCAATCGTCTTCAATGAAGTCCGTGATCTCACCTGCGATTTGCACAGGGTAGGGGGAAGGATCGAAGCGGGAGATGCGGCGCACGCCACTTTTTCCGCTTTGGGTTGCCTGCCAGAAGGCTTCTCGACCGATTCCGTTTGGGCTGATTGCTCCAATGCCTGTAATGACGACGCGACGCTGCATGAGTTTGATGTGTGC
>CALFYN010000878.1 GCA_937952345.1 uncultured Acidobacteriota bacterium | reverse complement strand
GCAAGTTTGCCACCGAACTGCGGGCTCTGAATGGGGCGGACAATCCGGCGGCGCAACGGATGCTGGGCGAAGCGCAGGCCTGGCGGTCGCATTTCGAGGAGGCGGCGGCTCCGCTGCTGGCGCTGGCGAAGGCGACTCCGGGCGACGGCGCGGTGGGCACTCGGACGGCTTCGCTGTATCGGTCGCTGGCGGCCTTCGATGCCGGCAAGGCGAACGACTCGGCGGCGATTGAGGCGAACCTGATTCTGGCCGCGCCGCGGTCGTTCGATGCGCGCACGAGGCTGGGCGAACTGAGCCGCGAGTACCCGCGAGTGACCGCGGGGCGCGATGTCTGGAACGCCATCCCGCAGATTGCTCCGGGGGATGCGGAAGGGTATCTGGAAGCGGCCACGCTCCATTGGGACTACTTCGAATACGACGCCGCGCTGCGGCACATCGAGGATGGGCGGCGGCGGCTGAACAATCCGGCTTTGCATGCTTACGAGGCCGGGGCGATCTACGAGAACAAGCGCGACTACCGGCGGGCGATCACGGAATACGTGGCCGGGGCGATGGCGCAGCCGGGCGGCTCAGCGGCCGAATCGCGGCTGATCGTACTGGCGCGGCGGCCGCAGCACCGGCAGCCGATTGAAGATGCGACGGCGCGGCTGGCCTCGGGGGCGAATCCCTCGACCGGGGCGTTGTCGCTGCGCATTCGTCTGCTGGAGGCGCAGGGCCGGCGGGCGGATCTGGAAGCCTTCCTCATGAACCTGGCGGGGCAGGCGCAGACGTTCGATCTGCTGGCGCGGATTGAGGACGAGGCGCGCCGGTTCGCCTTTGCGAATGTCGAAGAACGGTGCGTGACGCGGGAGATGGAACTGACTCCCGATGCGGTGGACAAGCTGCGGCTGCGGTTACGGTTGGCTCGCTTCTACGAGGAGAAGAAGAACCTGACGGCGGCGGCTCGCACGGTGGACGCCGTGTACCGCGAGAACCCGATGCTGCTGGGGGTGATGCGGGCGGCGGTCGATTATCACTGGCGGAACCGGAACACGTCGCGGGCGGTGGAACTGTTGGCGGCGGCGGCCAATGCGGCGCATCCTTCCTTGAAGACCCACTTGCAATTCGAGGCGGCGCGCAAGGCGACCGAAAGCGGGCAGGTGCAACAGGCGCGCGAGTTGCTGCGGCCGTTGCTGGCTGCCGAGCCGTATGCCGCGACGTATCTCGGCGCCATGGCCGACACGTACGCGCGGGCCAATGACGATGCCGGGCTGCGGGCGTTCTATCAACAGACGATCGATGCACTGGCGAAGGCTCCTTTGGCTGCTCAGGCGAAGAATGAGCGAATCTCGACCATGCGGCGGGCATTGATTCCGGTGCTGGCTCGGGCTGGGGATGCGGCCGCGGCGGCCGATCAATACATCGAGCTGCTCAACCGCTACCCTGAGGATGACGGGCTGATCAGCGAGGCCGCTGGGTTCGTTTTGCAAAAAAGCCTGACGGCGAGGTTTACAGATTTTTACACGAAAGCGGCTTTGGCATCTCCGAAGGACTATCGTTTCCCGCTGCTGTTGTCAAAACTTTACACACATTTCGAAAATTATCCGGCGGCGATCGAACAATATGCGAAAACGACGGAAATCCGTCCGGACCGGACGGATCTCTGGGCGGCGCGCGGGGAACTGGAGGAACGGTTGCTCCGGTTCGACGACGCGGCGGCGACCTTTACAAAACTTTACAGCCTTTCGTATAA
This sequence comes from uncultured Acidobacteriota bacterium, assembly GCA_937952345.1. Classification (GTDB taxonomy): domain Bacteria; phylum Acidobacteriota; class Terriglobia; order Bryobacterales; family Bryobacteraceae; genus CADEFT01. The sequence continues at coordinate 1,098 of CALFYN010000878.1, read as the reverse complement.
GAACTCGGTTTGGATGGAGCGGGTAGCCGAGATCCGGGCGCGGCAGCAGAAGCCGGACGAGGCTGTTGCCGCACTGCGGACGGCGTTCCTGGAAGGCCGCGCCGAGGCTCCGCAATCGCAATTCGAGGTGGCATCGCGGCTGGAGCGCTGGGGGCTGTATACACAAGCCCTGCCGTTCGCGGAACGGGGCGCTGCCCTGGCGGGTGCACAACTGCTGAGCCACTATTTCGACGGGGCGCAATGTTACGGGCGGCTGATGGCAAGGGCGCGGCGGTACGCGGCGGCACACGCCAAAGCTCCGGGCGGAGAGTTGCTGCCGGCCATCGCCGGAGTGGTCAAATCCTATTATACACCACAGGAAAAAACGCAATTCGCGGCATTTTTGGATAAAGTGCCGAATGTGGACCCATCGATTGGGAGAAAGGCGGGCATTCCGGCGTGGGAGGCACGGCGGTTGCAGGCCCTGGTGCTGGCACACGCCAACGACGGGGAAGGGGATCAGTTTCTGGAGAGGCTGCGGCAGTTGCAACGGTCGCGGTTGCAGTTCAGCGCGTTGGGCGGGCAACTGGAGGCTTATGCGCAGGCCGTGACGAATCGCGATGCGCGCCTGCCGGTGTTTGCGATGGCCGCCGAGGCGTATCGGACGATTGGGGATGAGGCGGGCGAGTTGCGGGCACGGGCGGCGAATGGCGCGCAGACACAGCGCTATCTGGAACTGCTGGCGCGGCGCGATCCGGAGGGTTTGATTGCACTGAGCAGCAACGCGGCGGTGAACGCGGCGATTGACAGCGGGAAGCCGGACCTGGTGTTGCGTGCAATCGCGGCGCGCGGGGCGAGGTTAAGCCCGGTGTGGACGCGGGCGTACACGGGGCTCGCCGGGTTGTACTTTAACCTGGGCGCGTCGGAGATTGATGCGGCATTCCAGCAGGCGCTGGGGCCACGGACGGTAGGGGAACGAATCGCGCAGCCGGTGAACCGGAGAGAAGTGATTTCGGGGAATATCTGGTATTACTACGGAGCGCGCTACGGCGAGTATCTCGATCAGCAGAAGAAGGCGGAGTTTGATGATTTCGTTCCGGCTGCGGTGGAAGGCACGCC
>CALFYN010000877.1 GCA_937952345.1 uncultured Acidobacteriota bacterium | reverse complement strand
CCGCCGACGCCCCCGAAAACGAGCGTCGCCTCGCCCTCGCCCGCTGGATCACGCACCCGTCCAACCCGCTCACCCCGCGCGTCATCGTCAATCGACTCTGGCAGCATCACTTCGGCACAGGCATCGTCGCTACCCCCAGCGACTTCGGCTTTAACGGCGAACGTCCCACCCACCCCGAACTCCTCGATTACCTCGCCAAACGCCTCCACGCCCACGGCTGGCGCTGGAAGCCGCTCCATCGCGAGATCCTCCTCAGCATGACCTACCGCCAGTCGAGCGCCCACCACGCCGCCAACGCCCGCATCGACGGCGGAGCCCGCTACCTCTGGCGCTTCCCCCCACAACGCCTCGAAGCCGAATCCATCCGCGACACCATCCTCGCCGTCTCCGGCAAACTCGACCGCACCATGGGAGGCCCCGGCTTCCGCCTCTATCGCTACACCGTGGACAACGTAGCCACCTACTACCCCCTGGAACAATTCGGCCCAGAAACGTTCCGGCGCGCCGTCTACCAAACAGCCGCACGCTCCGTCCGCAGCGAGCTTCTCGGCCAATACGATTGCCCTGATTCCTCGCTCCCCGAACCCAAGCGCTTCGTCACCACGTCCCCGCTCCAAGCCCTTGCACTCCTCAACAACTCCTTCGTCATCGATCAATCCCGCTTCTTCGCCGAACGCCTCGAACGCGAGGGCTCCAACACCCAACAGCGCATCGAAAAAGCATTCCAACTCGCCTTCAGCCGCGCCCCCGACCCACAGGAGCGCGAAGCCGCCACCACGCTAATCGCCGGCCACGGACTCGCCGCCTTCTGCCGCGCCCTGCTCAATTCCAACGAATTCATCTACGTGATGTGAGGCCACAACACATGAACCGCCGTAATTTCCTCGACAGTATGGTCCTCGGCCTCCCGGCCATCGCCCTCCAGCAATTGATGGCCACCGGCCGCGTGCAGCCCCATCACACTCCCAAAGCCAAGCGCATCCTCCAGATCTTCTGCCCCGGCGGCGCCTCGCATCTCGATCTCTGGGACTACAAGCCCGCCCTCGAAAAATATCACGGCAAGCCCATGCCCGGAGCCGAAAAGGAAGTCAGCTTCCAGGGCGCCAACGGCAATCTCATGAAGAGCCCGTTCCGCTTCGTCCCCTACGGCCAAAGCGGCAAGCACCTCACCGAAATGCTCCCCCACCTCGGCCAGCACGCCGACAAAATGGGCTTCATCCATTCCATGACATCGCGCACCAACACCCACGGGCCGGCCTGCGTCATGATGAACACCGGCTACGTCTTCGAAGGTTTCCCCAGCGCTGGAGCTTGGGTCAGCTACGCCCTCGGCTCCGAGAACGAAAATCTCCCCGCCTACGTCTCCATCCCCGACGTACGCGGTATTCCCCCTTCCGGCCCCGCCAACTGGACCGCCGGATTCCTCCCCGCCGAACACCAGGGCATCGCCTTCAACGCCGCCGAGCCCATTCAAAACCTACAGCGGCCCGCCGCCATCTCAGACCGCGAAGAACAAGCCACCCGGGCCTTCCTCAAAACCATCAACACCCGCCACGCCGCGCGCTACGAAGGCAATTCCGATCTCAACGCCCGCATCGCCGCCTACGAACTCGCCGCCCGCATGCAGCTCTCCGCTCCCGAAGTATCCGATCTCGCCAAGGAATCCAAGGCTACCCACGAACTCTACGGCACCGCCGACACCAACCCACTAACCGCCGCGTACGCCCGCAACTGCCTCCTCGCCCGCCGCCTCCTCGAACGCAACGTCCGCTACGTCCAGCTCTACTGCGCCTCGCGAGCCTCCGGCGTCGACGGACTCCTCAATTGGGACGCCCACAAAACTCTCGAAGCCGACTACAAGCGCCACTGCCCCATCCTCGACAAGCCCACCGCCGGACTCATCCGCGACATGGAAGCACGTGGCATGCTCGCCGATACGCTCGTTCTCTGGACCACCGAATTCGGCCGCATGCCTACCCATCAGGAAGGCACCCTCGGCCGCGATCACAACCCCGATGCCTTCACCACCTGGATGCTCGGCGCCGGCGTCAAAGGCGGCTCCGCGTATGGGGCCACCGACGAATTCGGCCGCCGCAGCGCCGAAAACATCGCCACCATCCACGACTTCTGGGCCACCGCCCTACACCTGATGGGCCTCGATCACGAAAAGCTCACCTGGTATCACAACGGCCTCAATCGCCGCCTCACCGACGTCCACGGCCACGTCATCCGCGAAATTCTCACTTAGCTTCAGGAAGCCGCCTTCGCTCCCCCAGGCGCGTACTTCCGCCGCACCAGAAACGCATACCCGGCCACCCCCAGCAGCAGCCACACGCCAATCGCCCGAATCGGCGCATCGAAACTCCCCGTCTGCTTGATCAGCCATCCCGTCAGCCACGGAGCCACCACGCCCGCCAGATTCGCCGCCGTATTCTGTATCGCCACCGGCAGCGCCCCCGGCATCAGAGTCTGCGTCAACGCCCAGTAATTCGCCGTGGCCAGCCCCAATCCGCACAACGAAGCAACCGTGAAGAAAATCATCAGCGGCATCGAGTCCGTAAACACACTGATGGTCTGCGTCGACGCCGCCACCAGTCCCGCGATCGTGAAGCCCTTCCGCACTGCCACCGGATCCCGCCCGTTGGCGATCATCCGGTCCGCCCACCACCCCGCGAACGCCGCCACCACCGCCATCCCTCCAAACGACATGCCGCTGAACCAACTCGTCTCCGTCAGCGACATCCCGTGCTTTTCCTGGAAATACCGCGGCATCCACGTCATGCAGTAATACACGAAATACATGTAGCAGTACGTGCCCATGATCACGCCCCACATCAACGGGCTCGTCAGCGCCTCCAGCAATCCCGTGCGCTGCCCCGTATCCACCTTCGATGCCACGCCCGCGCCCTGTGCTGCCGGATCGTCTTTCTTTACCCACAGCAACCACGGAATCAGCCACAAAAAGCTCCCAATCCCCAGCACCGCGAACATCGCCCGCCAACCCAACGCCTGAATCAGCATCGCCGCCAGTGGCAATCCCAACGCCGGACCCAGCTTCGTCCCCGTCATGTAAATTCCCACCGCGAATCCCCGCTCTTTCTCGGCGAAATGCTTGCGGATATAGTAAAGGCTCGACGAAGTCACCACCGACTCCCCCGTGCCCACCAGCATGCGCAGCGCCACCAGATCCCCCAGCCCCCGCACCAACATTGTCCCCGCCGAGGCCACGCTCCACAGCAGAAATCCCCACGTGTACAGCAGCCGCACCCCATAACGGTCCACCAGCATTCCCGCCGGAATCTGAAACAGCGTGTAGGTCCAGAAGAACGCTGATAGCGACACTCCCTGCTGCGCCGTGTCCAACTCAATGCCTTTCACCATCTCCGGCAAGGCGATCGTCAGGTTCACCCGGTCACAATACGCAATCACCATGCCCAGGCTTAACAGGCAAACCACCCACCATCGTTTCTCTCGCATCGTCTTCCCTCTGTTGTTTGGCTGAACTGAAACTCTATCATGATGCGCACCCGCCCCGTTTTTCGTAGCATGATGGAGTCACAGTGCCACGCAAATCACCTCCACCCATCACCCCGCCCACAGACCCGCCCGCGGTGCGTCTCCACCTCGCCTCCAAGCCCAATCATCCCGGCTTTCGTCTCCTCAGAGGCTACGCCTTCGATCCCGGCCTCGCCACTCGCCTCCAGACCGCCCTCGTCAGCCAGACCATCTACAAAGTCCCCTGGGAAACCAACCTCACCCGCGGACCCGTCGGCGAATACCTCGAAGTCATCGACGTCGATCCCTCCAGCGGCTGCTTCTACGCTCCCGTCGATCTCAACGACCCCTGGATTCTCGCCCAAAACGGCCTCCCGCCCTCCGAAGGCAATCCCCAATTCCACCAGCAGATGGTCTACGCCGTCGCCATGACCACCATCATGCGCTTCGAACGCGCCCTCGGCCGCAAAACCCTCTGGGCCGACCGCCGCTTCACCCGCTCCCCCGAAGACGAGGAGCCCGTCCTCCGCCTCCGCATCTATCCCCACGCCATGCGCGCCGCCAACGCCTACTACAGCCGCGAAAAACACGCCCTCCTGTTTGGATATTTCCCCGCCACCGAAGACCGCTCCACCGGCCAGTTCCCCGGCGGCATGACCTTCACCTGCCTCTCTCACGACATCATCGCCCACGAAACCACCCACGCCCTCCTCGACGGATTCCACGAGCATTTCCTCGAAGACACCAACGAAGATGTCCTCGCCTTCCACGAAGCCTTCGCCGACATCGTTGCCCTCTTCCAACACTTCACCTTTCCCGACGTGCTCGCCCACCAAATCGGACAGACCCGCGGCGACCTCCGCAATCAAAATCTGCTCGCCCAATTAGCAACCCAGTTCGGAGCCGCACGCGGCGGCCACGGTGCTCTCCGCGACGCCATCGGCCACACCGACGACAAAGGCCGCTGGATCCCCCACCAGCCCGATCCCACCGAACTCGACAACAAGCACGAAGTCCACGCCCGCGGAGCTGTCCTCGTCGCCGCCGTCTTTGACGCCTTCCTCTCCATCTACGATTCGCGCAGCAGCGACCTGCTCCGCCTCGCCGGCAACATGCCCCAAGGCCAGCTCCATCCTGACCTCGTCAACCGCCTTGCCCAGGAAGCCGCTAAAGCCGCCGGCCATGTCCTCAATATGTGCATCCGCGCCCTCGACTACTGCCCCCCCGTCGATCTCACATTCGGCGATT
>CALFYN010000876.1 GCA_937952345.1 uncultured Acidobacteriota bacterium | reverse complement strand
TCTGGCTGCTGTGAAGCACCGGCATGAACGGCGGATGGAGGGCGATGCGGTCGAAAGCGAGTCCGGGCAGCGGCTGGTAGGTATCGCCCGTGACGGCGGTGAAGTTATCAATGCCGGAGAGGGCCGCGCTCAGACGCGCGAAGGCGGTGCAACGCTCAGAGATGTCGGAGGACCAGGCCTGGCCCGTGCCCTGCCGTGCCGCGGCGAGGGCGGCAATCCCCGATCCTCCGCATGCCTCGAGAAAGCTGCCGCACGGCTCCAGGGGTACGAAGGAGAGATATTTGAGGGCGTCGGGATCGTCGGGGGCGAAGACGTAATCGTCGGGCGTTTCCGGAGTCTCCAGGTCGCTGAGCACGTACAGATCGAAGATAGGGCGGATGCGAACGGTGGCGGAAACGGTGTCGTCCGGCGCGATTTCGATGAACCCCAGAGTGAGCAGATCATTGACGGGTCCTGGAAGCTCGGCGCGGGCGATGCGGCTGCCCGTGAAGAGGCGGAACAGAAGTTCGGCGGTGGAGACACCAGGCGGGATGGGATCGCCGAACGCGGGGAAGGCATCGCGTTCGACAAGCGTTGCGGCGACCTGCTCGTAAGTGCTTTCGTCGAAGCCTGCATTCTGGAAGTAGGTGCGGACGCGGGTGAATACCTCTGTGCCGGCGAGCCGGCCGGGAATGGGGCGCATTGTGATTAGAATGGCACATGGCGCAGAGTTCGGCAGGGGTATTTCCGGGGGAGTTGTTCGCCTATTTCGGACTGGCGTGCGCTGTGACGGGCGCGGCCGCGCTGCTGACGTCGTATCTGGGAGGGGATTGGCGGCTGTGGTGGAAGGCGCGTAGCTGGAGGACGGGACAGTGCACGGTTGTCCGAACCGATCCACGGCTGGTGTATCGGGTGGAGGTCTCAGGGAACGCCTACGAGGCCGAGCGGGTGGGAATCGGCAACTGGCAGAGCGTGTATGCGTTGAGCAATCCGCAGATGGGCGCGCGGCTCGAATGCTTCTACGATCCCGCTTCCCCGGGCGAAGCGATGCTGACTCGCGAGTACGCGGAATGGTGGTGGCTGCCGGGAGTCTGGCTCCTGTCTGCGTTCCTGCTGGCCACGACAGTGCCGGGTCTGGCAGTGGGCTTGTGGAAGTGGGCCGTCTTCCGGCCCGATCCGCCGTTGACTTGGGGACAGTGGATGGCAACGTTCTACGAAAACGAAGCGTGGCCGTTCAGCGTGATTGGTTTTACCGTGCTGCTGCCCGGCTTGGCGATGATGTGGTTCATGACGGCCCAGCCGTGGTGGAACTGGTGGCAGGCACAGCGGTGGCCGGAGGCGCAATGCGAGATGACGCGGAGCGAGGTGCGCGGATGGAGAGGAGGATCGGGTCGGGAAGCGATGGGCGGCTACGTGATGGATATTGCCTTTCGCTATTCGTATGGCGGGAAGGAGTACACGGCCGATACCTACGCGCCTTGGCGGCTGGGTGGAACCGAGTGGCTGCTGCAATCGAGCCGGGCGGAAGAGATGGAAGCGCTGCTTGCCAAATTCGCGGTGGGAACAAAACATACCTGTTATGTTTCAACGGAGAATCCGCGGCGGGCATACCTGTCACGAGAGCGCAGCGGATTCGGAATGTACGTTTCGGCGATCGGGCCATTTCTGGTGCTGCTGGGATGGGTGGTGATCTGCTCGCGAAGGTGAGGCGGACCCACGGCTACAGCGCGGGCGGCTGGAGGCCATCGACAAACAGGAATCCGCCGGCGGCGAGATCGGCGAGCCTGGCTGCGAACTCCTGCTCACTGGCGGCGGTGGACTGTCCATTAGCCAGGGAACGGTACACCTCGCGTCCCGTTCGCTTACCGTCGAGTTGCGGCAGTAGGGCGGCGGTGGCCGAATCGATCTGGCGTTGGAGGGGGAACGGATAGCTCACTTCGAGCTTGAGGCTACAGGCAGCCCACTCGCGAGCTTGCTTTCTGAGGCCGGTGTGCAGCGCGACAGCCGGGCTGGCTTTGAGAGGCGAATCGAGAAAAAGCGAATGCCCTCGGGCCGCGCGGGCGGTTTCAAATTGCAGCAGCCATTCCAGTTCGCGGTTGCCGGCGTGTGGCCCCTTTTCGCGGCGGACCGTGAAGACAGGTCGTTCGCAGTCCCGGCGCTGGATGACGATGATGGTCATCACCAGGCATTCGATTTGCAGACGGTCGAACATCGCTTCCCAGGCATCCATGCCGTCGGACTGCGTGCGATTCATGTGAATGGCGCTGACCAGAAAGCTGCTGCGGTCCGAGTAGCCGGTGGCGAGGACGGCTACGTCGTATTCCGGCGAGGCATCGCCCAACCACTCGCGGATGCGCTGTTCGTAGGGCGAACCGGTGCGATCGCTGCCCATGCAGCGGCAATAGAGGCGGCCACCGGGATTGAGGCGGCCCGGCAGATCCACGATATGCTTCCGGGTGATCTGTTCGCCGTCCTGGCCTCCACTGTGGAACAGGAGGTGCGAATTGAGCGCGGGCATGTAGGGCGGATGCAGGGCGATGCGGTCAAAGGTAATCCCTTCGACGGGCTGGTAGGCGTCGCCGGTGAGCGCGTGGAATCCCTCAATGCCGGATAGCGCGGCGCTGAAGCGCGCAAAGGCGGTGGACCGCGGCGCAATATCGGAGGAATACGATTGTTGCGCGCCGTGTGTGACGGCGGCCAGCCCGGCGATACCGGATCCGCCGCAGGCTTCCAGGAACTTCCCGCAAGGGAGCATGGGAATGTAGGAAAGATATTCGAGAGTGTTGGGGTCGTCCGGCGCGAGCACGAAATCGTCGTGGAGGACGCCGGGCGGAAGCAGGTCGCTCAGGACGTAGAGTCCGAACATGGGGCGCACGCGCACGGTGGCGGAGAGCAGGCAGTCTCGGCCCTGTTGAACGAGGCCAAGGGCAAGCAGGTCGTCGAGCGCTTCCTGGCAGGCGAGACGCAGAAAATCGGCGCTGCATGCGGTGCTTCCGTTAAAGAGACGAATGAGAAATTCGCCAGTGGGCACATCGGGCGGGATGGGGCTCCCGAACGGAACAGGCTGCCGCTGCAGTTGCGCCTGCATTCGTGTAAATGTGCGTTCGTCGAAGCCGGCAGTCTGGAAGAATTCGCGAACACGGGAGAACACCGTGGGCGAGCCGAACCGGAAAGGGAGCGAGTCCATACGCTGTGCAGGCAGATTGTAGCGAGTTGGCGCGTGAAAGGGAAGAGCCTATTTGGGGATATCCGGGAACCCGGCGGAAGGCAGTGGTTTCTAACGAGGTATGCTCCCGCTGATTCTGGCTTTGCTTGGCGCCGAGGCGATCTGGGCCTGCAGTTGCAGCGATCGCGTCTACCGGCCCGCGTGCGAAGCGTTCCTGGAACCAGGCGCGGTATTTGTGGGAACCGTGGTGTCGCGGAATGGGCCGGAACGGCTCCCATCCTATTCGGTTTATGTGGAGGAAATCTTTCGAGGCATTCCACGGAATACGCGGCTGGTTCATATCGAATCGGAACTGATGTGCGGTATGCACTTCGAACTGGGGAAACAATATCTGATCTTTGCCGCGGCCCGCCATGGGTGGCCGGGCCTTTATGCAGCGGGAATGTGCAGCGGAACACGCGAGGTGGCACACGCCGCGGAAGATATGGCCTGGCTGCACGCGCAGGCGAGGAAGCAACAGACCACCAAGGTGTACGGCACGGTGTTGCAGAATCGGGATTGGCGCGCGCAACGGCCGCTTGAGGACGGAGACGTCCGGTTGGCGGGAGCCAACATCTCGCTGGAGGGGGAAAGCAGAGCTTACTATACCGTTGCGAGTGCCAACGGGGAGTTTTCCATCAAGGGTGTGCGGCCTGGGAAGTACCTGATTTCCGCACAGAAGCCGCCGTGGATTTCTTCGCCCTATGCGGAGGTGCGGGTACGGGAAGGCGGCTGTGCACGGCGGAATCTGGTGCTCCAATCCGGGGGCATGATCAAAGGACGCTTGCTGGATGCCAGTGGCAAACCGGCCAGCGGTGTGGACGTGGTGCAGGTGCTGGCGGACGGGAGGATGGCAGGCGCGGAGTCCTTGCATGCAGAAACGGATCGGGAAGGGCGGTTTGTGCTGGCTCCGGTGGCTGCGGGTGACTTCGTGCTGGGAGTGAGTCTGCGTTCGGCGCCCCAGTCCCGGAAACCCTATGCACCGGTGTTCTATCCAGGCGTGAGGAGTTTTGCGGACGCCCAACGATTCCGTCTTGCGCCGCATGAACAGGTGTCTGGATTGACGATGCGGCTGCCGCCGCCGATTCCGCGCCGGGAAGTGACAGTGCGGGTGTTTTGGGCGGATGGCAGGCCTGTAAAACAAGGGGCCCGGGCAGGAGCAATGCATCGCGGGAGGACGGCGGCATTCGAGCAGGCTCGATTCGGGAACGTGGTTACTCTGCGTCTGCTGGAGGGCTTGGATTACGAGATCGATGCCGATTGGTTCAACGGCAACGCATGGCGAGTCTATTGGATGGATTCGGAACCAGTCCGGCTGACGGCGGGCAAAGGTCCGGCGGATGTAAGCGTGCGGTTGCGTTGGGTCGAACCGTCCCGGCATTGAGGCAAAAGGCTCAGTTTGCGCGAAGTGGCGCAGGTGGCCTGTGGCTGGCCGCGCGAAACATGGCGTCGATATTCTCCACCGGAGTACGGGCTTGCACATTGTGGACGGCGTTGAACACATATCCCCCGCCAGGGGAAAAGATGTCGCAGTGCCGGGCAACCTGATCGTGCACTTCCTGGGGGGTTCCGAAGGCGAGGGTTTTCTGGGTATCAACGCCGCCGCCCCAGAACGTCAGTTGCTTGCCGTAGGTGGACTTCAGGTGTTCGGGATCCATGCCGGAAGCAGATATCTGCACGGGATTGAGAATATCGAATCCGGCCTCGATAAAGAGCGGCAGGAACTTAATTACGGAGCCGCAGGAGTGTTTAAACGTCTTCCAGGTGGTGTTCCGATGCACCCAATCGTTGATGCGCTTGTAGTAAGGAAACCAAAGGTCGCGGAAGGTGTTGGCGGAGCAGAAGGTAGACGTCTGGGTTCCGAAATCGGTGCCGCACAGGTAGAGGACATCGATGTTCTGGCCGAGTCGCGCGTGGGCGCGGCGAAGGTTCTCGATCAGAATGTCGCACTGGCGGCTGAATACCCCATGGATGTAGTCCGGGCGGCTACGGATGGACATGTACCATTCGGCGACGTCGCGGATGCCTTTGGGATGCTTCAGGCCGGTACCGGGCACGACGGCGATATCCCCAAAGCCGGAGCCGAACTTGCCGATGACGGCACGCCCGGTGGCGCGCGCCGCGGCGGCGGATTGCGCCAGATAGTCCAGGTCGGCATCCGTGAGTAGCGTAAACTCCTCGACGTTATCTTCGGGATTCAGGCTGTCTTCGTCTATGGGCGGTTGGCGAATAATGGCGTCGAAAAAATACCCCCCGGCGGGCATACGGCCGGAGGGAGGCGCATCGCGGTCGCCGTGCGGATGGATGAGCGTGTCACCGTTCGCATCGACAGTGACATGAAAATTGCCGGGCACCAGGACTTCCAGACCGTCGGGCATGCGCCAGGGTTTCCAACTGTCGAGAACAAGTCCAAAGTTGGCTTTCCGCGGAAAGACGGCTTCGGTGTCGATCGCCAGTACCTGCTTCAGATCTTCGTCGATCCAGCCAAGCATCTGCGTCGGCTCCCAGATCTTGACCAGGCGCCGTTCGAGACCATGGAAATCGCGCAGGGCGGCAACGCAACTGGCATGCATCCCGGTGACCGACGAGGAGCCGAAATCGACGGGGATGAAATCGGGGGATTGGTGATTGAGACTGGCAAGCACACGTTCGCGGGATGTCATGGCACGCGAATTGCTGAGCAACCTAGCGACCAAAGTTCTCTTTACGAGGTTACTTCCATGGCGGATCTGGACAGCTTACGGCAGGCGATCATAGACGGTGACGCGAAGACAGCGGGCGCGGCCGCGAAGGAGGCCATCGCCGCGGGCGAAGATGCCCTGGCTCTGATCCAGAAATACATGGTCCCGGCCATGGATGAGGTGGGCCGGCGCTATGAGTGTGAGGAGTTCTTCGTGCCCGAACTGCTGCTGTCGGCGCGGGCGATGAAGGCGGCGCTCGATCCGTTGCGTCCGCTGCTGGCGGCGTCGGGGGCGAAGCCGGCGGGCAAAGTAGTGATCGGCACGGTGAAAGGCGATCTGCACGACATCGGAAAGAATCTGGTGGCCTCGCTGCTCGAAGGCGGCGGCTTCGAGGTCATCGATCTGGGAGCCGATGTGGCGCCGCAGAAGTTCATCGATGCGGTGCAATCGACGGGGGCGAATATCGTGGCCTTGTCGGCTCTGCTGACGGTGACCATGCCGTCGATCAAGATGACCATTGAAGCGCTGAAAACCGCCGGTGTGCGCGACAAGGTGAAAGTGATGGTGGGCGGTGCTCCCGTCACGCAGCAGTTCGCAGATCAGGTAGGTGCGGATGCCTACAGCGAGAATGCGACGGCGGCGGTGTCCGCGGCCCGGCGATTGGTGGCGGCGGGCTGAAGGCCGCCTCAGCGATGCGGTTTCAGTTGATTAGCTGCGAGGTGCTGTTTCGCGAGATGTGCGATGCGGTGGCGCATTCCCCGCATCAGGTGGACGTGCAGTTTCTCAGCAAAGGGCTGCATGATTTGGGCGGCAAGGCAATGCGTGCGGAACTGCAGAAGCGGATCGACGCGGCGGACGCTTGCGATGCGGTGCTGATGGGATATGCCTTGTGCGGCAACGGACTGCACGGACTGGAGGCTCGCGATGTGCCGCTGGTGGCGCCGCGGGCTCATGATTGCATCGCACTGCTGATGGGGAGCCGCGAACTGTACGCGGAGTTTTTCGAAGCGAATCCGGGTACGTACTTCCGTTCCACGGGTTGGCTGGAGCGCGGCAAGGGCCTGCAACAGCTTTCCATGGGCAAGAGTCCCGTGGGGACCACGCTCAGCGAGTTGATCGAGAAATATGGCGAAGAGAACGGGCGCTATCTCTTCGAGGAATTCACGCGCTACCGGCAGCATTACCGGCAAATGACGTACATCGAGTCGGGTTTGGAGCCCGATGGCCGTTTTGAAGAGCAGGCCCGCGCTGAGGCGGCGGAACACGGTTGGAGTTTCACGAAGGTGCGGGGCAGCTTGCACTGGCTGCGGCAACTGGTCAACGGCGACTGGCCGGAGCACGATTTCGTGGTAGTGCCGCCCGGCGGGAAGATGGTGGCGAGTTTCGATGAGCAGATTATCCGCATCGAAGGGAGTCAGTCATGACAGGCAAGGAGCGGATTCGCGCGATGGTGGCTGGCGAGGCGGTAGACCATCTGCCGCTGATGCCGATCACGATGATGTTCGCGGCTGACGGGATTGGCGTCCCGTACCGGCGCTATGCGACGGATCACCATGTGCTGGCGGAGGCGCAGATCGCCGTGGCGGAGCATTACGGATTCGACTATGTCTCGGTGATTTCGGATCCGGCCCGCGAGGCTTCAGACCTGGGAGCGAAGATCGAGTGGTTTGAGAATCAGCCGCCGGCGATTGTCGAGAGCGCGGCGTTGTTGGCAGACAAAGCCACACTGCGGACGCTACGCCTGCCTTCGATCGACTCCAGCCCGCGGATGAAAGACCGCGTGGAGGGTGCGGCGCTGCTGGCTTCACAGGCGGGTGAGACGCGGATGGTGGAGGGTTGGGTGGAAGGTCCGTGCGCCATGGGTGCGGATCTGCGGGGCGTGAATACATTGATGCTCGATTTCTACGACGATGAGGCATTCGTATTGGATTTGTTTGAGTATGTCGTGGCGATGGAGATTGCGTTTGCACGGGCGCAGGTGGAAGCAGGTGCAACACTGATCGGAATTGGCGACGCGGCGGCCTCTTTGATCGGGCCCCGGCTGTACACGAAGTTCGTACAGCCTTACGAGACGAAACTGGTTGCGTCAATCCGCGAGATGGGTGTCCTGGTGCGGCTGCACATCTGCGGAAATACACGGAAGATTTTGGCCGGAATGGGGCAGACAGGCGCCGACATCGTGGATCTGGATTTTCTTTCGCCGTTAGGAGAGGCGCGCGCGGCGATGGGGGAGAATCAGGTGCTGCTGGGGAATATTGACCCGGTGCGCGCGCTTCGCGATGGAACTCCGGAATCGGTTACGGCTGCTTTCGAGGAATGCCACAGGCAGGCAGGGCGGCGCTATATCGTCGGCGCGGGTTGCGAGGTCACACGCGGCACACCGGAAGAGAACATGATGGCGATGGCGCGCTTCGCCTGTAGCCGGAACTGAGGCTGTTGCGTGGCGGAATACGTCGGGCTGAAGCCGGAGCCGGGGCGAACATTATCGGATCAATTGTTTCAATTGGGCCTGGAGTTTCCTTGTGGCGGCTGCTCGGCATGTGGAGGATGCCGGGTGCGGTTGGTGGACGGCGCGATCCCGATCACCGAGGGAATGCGCGAGGCGCTGACGGAAGAGGAGTTGGCTGCGGGGTGGCGACTGGCCTGCCAGGCGGATGCCAGTGTGCCGGTGACACTCGATATCGAACAGTGGTCGGCGCGCATTCTGACCGACGATTCGCGTGTGGCGGTGGAACCGGCGGAAGGTTTCGGCGCGGTGGTGGATCTGGGTACGACCACGCTGGTGGTGGAACTGGTGGATCTGGCCACCGGTGATATTTGCGGTGTGCTCACGGGATTGAATCCGCAAGGGCGCCACGGCAGCGACGTGATGAGCCGCATTGAGTTTGACCTGCGCGAACCGGGCGTGCTGACGGAGCGTATTCGCGGCACGGTGGGCGTGATGCTGGCGGAGATAGCGCGGGGCCGCGAAGTGCGCGAGGTGCTGCTGTGCGGCAATACGGCGATGCATCACCTCTTCTGCGGGGAGAGTGTCGAGCCGCTGTCGCATGTGCCTTTCTCATCTCCGTCATTGGGAGCGCGATCGTTCGCGGGTACGGATCTCGGCTGGAATGCCGGTGTGGTGACATTCCTGCCGTGCGTAGGTGGATTCGTAGGCAGCGATCTGCTGGCCGGATTGGTGGCCTGCGGCATGGCGGAGTCTTCGCGCGTGGTGGCGCTGATGGATCTCGGCACCAATGGCGAGATTGCGCTGGGCAATCGGGACGGCATATTGTGCGCATCGACGGCCGCGGGACCGGCATTCGAAGGCGGACGCATTCGCATGGGGATGCGTGCCGGCGATGGCGCGATTGACCGTGTGGAGGTCACGGGCGAAGGCGGATTGCGGTGCCATGTGCTGGGTGGTGGCGAGGCTCGCGGGATCTGCGGCAGTGGATTGGTGGATGCGGCAGCAGTGGGATTGTCGCTGGGATTGGTGGCGGCATCGGGGCGGCTGGCCGGCGGGGCGTTACGGTTGGAAGGGGCGGTACAGTTATCGCAGTCAGATTTCCGGGAATTGCAGTTGGCCAAGGGCGCCATTGCGGCGGGCTTGGAAATACTACGAAAACAGCTTGGCGCGGCGACGGAAGATGTAGAGACCATTTACCTCGCCGGGGCGTTTGGGAATTACGTGCGCGTGGAGAGCGCGCGGCGGATCGGGCTGCTGCCGGCATGGGATGCGCCGGTGACGCCGGTGGGCAATAGCGCGGTGCGGGGGGCTCGGATGCTGTTGTTGAATACTTCGCGCCGACGCGAACTGGTGGGTGCGGCGTTAGGTGTGACGCGGCATGTGGAGTTGGCCGGGGATCGGGAGTTTCAAGAGGCTTTTGTGGAGAATATGCGGTTTGTTTAGGCACCTTATTTTCGGGTGATTGACATGAACCACATATTGGCATCCGAAATGGACGTCGCTCGCATCTCCACGCCCGCAGAACGGTGCATCTGCCATCATGATCGTACGGTCTGCGGACAAACATTGCGAAAGTTGGAGGATGGACGATTTGATTTTGCACCTGTCTTGGATAAGGGACAAGTGATTGGCCTGATCGGAACCAGCAAGCTTCGAGAATTGGCCGAGGGCCTCAAGAGGCTCTCATCCCTAGTTTTCATTGGTCGGGGTGGTGCGATTCGAACACGCGACCGCCTGCGCCCAAGGCGGCGCCAGGTGCAATCTCCAAACACCCCTATTTTCAAATGATTATGATTCAAAGGGATATGGGAATAGTGTGGAAGAAGTTTGCTGGTTCCTGGCTGAATCAGGTCGAACGGCTATTTGGGCTTATCACAGACCGCATGATCCGGCGCGGTACCTTCCATGGCGTCAACGAAGGGGAGACTGCCCACATTAATGTCGTAGAGCCAGCCGCGGAACTTAGGGGTGGTGGCCAGGGACGGAATCGAACCGCCGACGCCAGCCTTTTCAGGGC
>CALFYN010000875.1 GCA_937952345.1 uncultured Acidobacteriota bacterium | reverse complement strand
CGCCGCTTTGGCGGAACAGGCCTTGGACTTGCCATTTCTCTCGAATTAGCTAAGGCCATGGGCGGCAATCTGACCGCCGACAGCACCTTCGGAAAAGGCTCCACCTTTGTCCTCACCTTGCCGCTCTCCACCGCCGTGCCGGTCAACGAAGTGCCCGCCACATCCCAAGGCTCGCCTGTCCATGGTCTCCGCCATGTCCTGCTCGTCGAGGACAACCCGGTCAATCAGATGTTCACCAAGCGCGTCCTCGAAAAGGCCACCTATCAGGTCACCATTGCCGGCAACGGCAACGAAGCCTTGGATCTCCTTCCCAAAGCCCGTTTTGACCTGATTCTCATGGATTGCCAGATGCCGGTGATGGACGGCCTGGAAGCGACGCGCCGCATCCGTGCCATGGGTGACGGCTATGCCCGGCTTCCCATCATTGGCCTCACTGCTAATGCCATGGACGAGGACAGGGACCGCTGCCTCGCGGCCGGAATGAGCGACTACCTGGCAAAGCCGTTCTACCCCGCCGACTTGAAAGACAAACTCCAGCAGTGGACCGATAGCAGCCGCCAGATCCACATCGCTGTGAACTGACCTGCCCCTTACAGCGAAACCGGCTGTTCCTTCTGCGTCGACAGCACAATGGTGGTCTGCGTGCGTCCAGCCCCGGCCCTGCCCTTCAACTCCTCCGTCAACAGCCCGTCCAGTTCCCGCGTGTCCCGGCAGCGCACCTTCAGCAGAAAATCGTGCTCGCCGGCGATGTGATGGCATTCCTCCACTTGCGTCAATTCCCCGATCACGTCCAGAAACCGGCGGCGCAGCGAGTGATCCGCCAATGTCACCGCGATGAATGCGGTCAACTTCTTCCCAATCGCTTCCGGATCGAGCACGGCTGCGTAGCCCTTGATAACTCCTCGCTCTTCGAGCCGGCGAACACGGTCGGCGGCTGCCGGTGGCGACAACTTCAGGTGCTCTCCCAACTCCGCCCAAGTGGATCGTCCGCTTTTGAAAAGAATGCGGATCGCCTCTTCGTCAATTGAATCAAGCTTGATTTCCATCTACTGCCTTGGAAACTATCGTATCATGGAGTAATGATCTTCGATGCAACCGCACCGGAGTTGGCAACCGGCTCCAGCCTCCAGGCATTCCTTTCGGACTTCGAGCAATGCGCCATACCCAAAGAGCAGTGGACCCACGCCGCTCATGTCGCCATGGCCGGCGCCTATCTGTTGTCAAACCCGCCGGACGTTGTCATCGAAGCCGCCCGTTCCGGTATCCAGCGATTCAACCGCCACCACGGAGGCGATCCCAGCAAGTATCACGAGACCCTCACCTGCTTCTGGGTCCATGTCTGCCATGCCTTGCTGAACGAACTCGGGTTGCCCGGAGCCGAAGGCGTCCGCGCCTTGGTGACTCGCTACGGCCGCCGCAGCGATCTCTACCGCGAGTATTACAGCTACGATGTCGTGCGCGATGATCGCGCCCGTAAGGCATGGCGTCCCCCCGACCTCCAACCGCTTCCCGGCGCCTGGCGCAAAGACGGCTTGCTGGTGAGCACCAACCCACGCCTGTTGCATCTCGACACGATGCACGGTTTCCTCAATACCACGTATTGGGCCGAAGGCATCCCGAAAGAAACGCTCGCCAGGGGAATGCGCAATTCACTTGTCTTCGGAGTCTACGCAGGCACCAGCCAGATTGCCATGGCCAGAGTGATCACCGACTTCGCCACCTTCGGCTACCTGGCGGATGTATTCGTTGCACCGGAGTATCGCGGCCAGGGTGTGGCAAAGTGGATAATGGAGTGTGTGAAAGCCCATCCGAGTCTGCAGGGCTTTCGGCGCTGGATGCTCGTAACGCGCGACGCGCAGAGTCTCTATGATCGCTACGGATTCTTTCCCGTGCGGAATCCAGAGCGTTGGATGGAGATCGCGCGGCCGGGACTGTATAAAGAATCGGAAGCGGCCGATATCGATTAGGTTGGACTGGCATCCCGCGTGCATAGGTGTAGGCGCTTTCGTATTCTGAGAGCTCTCTGACAAGCGAAAACGGGAAAAAATTACCCGAACCCAGGCACTTTCTTATATCTGCGAGTTCGCATTCGCGGGTGTTGCAATTGGAGCCAAAACTACATTTCTCTCCGAGGAGGATTAACAACACATGAATCGCCGGTTGTGTGGGCGAGTTTCGCTGCTTGCTCTGGCTGCGACAACATTGTTCGCCCAGGGCAATACCACCACCGCATCCAAGGATGATTGGGAGGAGATTAATTTCGAATACCGGTCGTCCGTTTTGGTGGATGGATACCCCAGCCTCTTACGGCTGGCGGAACTACTCAAGAAAAACCCCGGACACAAGGTCAGCCTTGTCGGCCATGGGGATGATCGCGGATCTGCCAAGTCCAACGAATCGCTCGGCCTCAAGCGCGCCCAGGCCGTCAAGGATTTTCTCCAGAAGTACGGAGCCGATCCCTCGCGCATTTCCACCAGCAGCGGCGGCAAGCGCAGCCCCAAGGTTCCCGGCACTTCCGCCGAGGCCCGCTTCATGAATCGCCGGGTCAACATCACCGTCACCGATGCCAACGGCAAAGTGGTCGGAGACGGAGGCATCGGCGACGTCATCGAAAGCCTCCAGAAATCGCTCGCCGACGCCATGAAGAAGCAGGAAGAGTGCTGCGATTCCATCAGCAAGAAACTCGATAAACTTGATCGCCTCGATGAAATCGCCCAGATGCTGCGCGATATGAAGAACGAAAACGATGCACTCCGCAAGGAAGTCGACGCCCTCAAGAACGCGCAGGCATCCACGGATAAGGCGATCGCCAGCTTGCCGAAGCCGCTCAGTTCGAGCGAAGTCAGCTCGATTACCGAAAAATCGGCGACCGACGCCATTAACAAAACACGCATGCCCCGCTTCGCCCTGCTCGGCCTCAATGCCGGCATCGACGACAGCCGCAAACTCACCTTCTCCGGCAAGGCGCGCTACTTCGCTCCCTTCCAGGAACACTTCGCATTCCAGGGACAGGGCGAATACCTCTACTTCCGGGACCGCAAGGAAGGCCAGTTCGACCTCGGCTTGGTCAGCCGCTATAGGAGCTTCCAGGGCGGCTTGTTCAGCAGCTTCAAGAACGTGCAGTTGAACGACCTCCGCGCCGGAGGCACCCTCGGCCAGGGCGCCATGACTCTCGATTACATCTTCGGCCGCGGCAAGGTCGGATTGTTCGGCACCAAGGCATTCCTTGACAACCGTGTGCTGACCAGAGAAGCACTCACTCGCACCATCACGATGGAGACCCTGTTGAAGGCCGTCGATCAGATCGGTGCGCAGACCACGCTCGGCCTGTATAAGGATGTCTACCTCGAAGGCAATCTCGGCTACCTCAAGAGCTACGGCGGCGCGGACCGTCCCGGCGGCACGCTGCGCTTCGTCTTCCCGCTCAACAATTACTGGGCGTTCACGCTCGAAGGCGGCATGAACGAAACGCTGCTCGGCCGTGGCAACAACGGACGCGTCGTGGCGGGTATCCAACTGGGCAATTTCATCCGGCCCAAGGAGTTCAAAGCCGCCGCCCACCCTGTCCCCGTGGATGTGCCTCGCGTCCGCTATGAGCTGATCACCCGCAAGGTGCGCACCGGCAACGATGCTCCCGTCGCCGATGCCGGCCCCGACCAGATCGGTATCAGCCCCGGCCAGGTCACCCTCGACGGTTCGGCTTCCTACGATCCGGAAGGCGATCCCATCACCTTCCAGTGGATTCAGACCGGTGGCCCCGCGGTTTCGCTCTCCGGCGCGAACACCGCCAAGGTCACCTTCACCGCCGCCGAAGGCGCAAGCTACTCCTTCCGCCTGAGCGTCGCCGACGACAAGGGAGCCTCCTCCCTGGCTCGCGTCAACGTTTCCGTGATGCGCACCCCGCAGGTCCGTATCACGCGCTTCACCGCCAATCCGCAACAGATCCGAGCCGGGGAAGCCACTACGCTCACCTGGGCCGTGGAGAACGCCGACCAGGTCACCATCGACGGCATCGGCAATGTGGATACGCGCGGCGGATCCACCAATGTCTCGCCTGACCAGACCACTACCTACAAGATCACCGCGCGCAATCGCGGCGGCGAAGTCAGCGAAACCGTCACCGTTACCGTCCAGCGACCGGAAGCGAGGGTGATCTTCTTCACCGCTTCGCCGATGAACGTCGTGGCCGGCCAATCGACGACGCTCAACTGGCAGAC
>CALFYN010000874.1 GCA_937952345.1 uncultured Acidobacteriota bacterium | reverse complement strand
CCCGCATCGCTTCGCTGATGGCGTCTTTCAGCGTCCGGCTGCCCGATGCCACGCCGCAGACACGAGCCCCCAGCAGGCGCATGCGGAACACGTTCAGCCGCTGCCGCCGCATGTCCTCTTCGCCCATGTACACTACGCATTCCATGCCGAACAGCGCGCAAACCGTGGCCGTCGCCACGCCGTGTTGCCCCGCCCCCGTTTCGGCGATCACCCGCTTCTTGCCCATGCGCCGCGCCAGCAGCACCTGGCCCAGGCAATTGTTGATCTTGTGCGCCCCCGTGTGCAGCAGGTCTTCGCGCTTCAGATAGATCTTCGCCCCACCCAGCGTTTCGCTCAGACGCCGCGCATAGTAGAGTGGCGTCGGGCGTCCGGCATAGTGCGTGAGCAGATCGTCCAGTTCCGCCTGAAACGCCGGATCGGCCTTGGCTTCGAGATAGGCGGCTTCCAGGGCTTCGATCGGCGCCATCAGCGTCTCGGGAACAAATCGTCCCCCATAGGGTCCGAAGTGGCCCCCCGCATCAGGCTGAGTGGCCACGCCTCCGGGCGAGCCCTGCTTTCGAGTACCGGTCATTTTGACTCCTCCGCCTTGACGGCGGCTTTGAGAAAATCCAACATCTTGGCGCGGTCTTTGCGCCCAGGGGAAGATTCGATGCGGGAACAGGCGTCCACACCCCAAGGGTGCGCTTCGCGAATGGCCCGCCCGACGTTTGATGCATCCAGGCCCCCTGCTATCAGGATGCGCTTTGTTACGCCCGCTGCCAAGCCCCATGCAAAGGGGATGCCCGCTCCGCCGAATTCGGCGCCCGCGGGTCCGTCCAACAGAAAGGCCTCGGCCTCGGGAAATGCGTCCAGTTGCCGGGCGTCGAAATCCCCCGCTACACGAAACGCCTTCCACACACGCAAGCCGGTGGGAAATTGCGCGGGCGTTTCCTCCCCATGCAATTGGGCCACGTCCAGCCCCACCTGCCGCGCTATGGCTTCGATCGCAGCCACATCCTCATTCACGAAGACCCCGGCCTTGACGACATGCCCGGGAAGCGCCGCCGCGATCGGCGCAGCCCGTTCCGGCGCGATGTATCGCTTGCTGCCGCGGTAGAAATTGAATCCGATAGCCGTCGCCCCACCTTCCACTGCCGCTAACGCATCTTCCAGCACCGTGATGCCGCAGACCTTGATGATGACGGGGCAACTCATACACGAAGACCGCGCAGAGCCTCCGCGGGGTCGGGCGATTTCATCAGGTGCTCGCCCACCAGGAACCCGTGGTATCCGGCCGCGCGCAGCTTGCGCACATCCTCACCGGAATGAATGCCGCTCTCGCTGACCAGCGTCACCCCGGCGGGCATGCGGCTAGCCAGCCGCAGCGAAGTCTCCAGCGTCACCTCGAACGTGTGCAGATTGCGGTTGTTCACCCCAAGAATCTCCGCCCCGGAATCGATGGCCCGGGCCAGTTCCTCTTCATCGTGAACCTCTACCAGAGAGGCAATCCCGTACTGCCCGGCCAATTCGCGGAACCTCCGCATCTCCGCCGCGGTCAGAATCGCCGCGATCAGCAGGATGGCGTCGGCCCCCATCGCCGCAGCCTGGTGCACATGGATCTCGGCAATCGTGAAATCCTTACGCAGCACGGGAATCGAGACACACCCGCGGGCCGATTCCAGGTCCGCCGCCGAGCCTTGAAAGAACCGTTCATCGGTCAGCACGGAGAGCGCGGCCGCTCCCCCCTGCTCATACGCCCGGGCAATGCGCGGAGGATCGAAGTCCTTGCTCAGCAGCCCCTTGCTCGGCGAAGCCTTCTTGATCTCGGAAATAATGGCGGGTGGATGGGCGCGCAGTGCCGCCGCGAAATCCCGGCGATGCGCCCGTGCGGCTTCCGCCCGAGCGAGAAATGCCTCGCGGCTTCGTTCCAGTACGGGTAGTTCTGTGCGCTTGTGTTCGACGATCCGGGCGAGGACGTCCGGTACGGCAGTGACCATGAGAAAGCACTTTCAGCTTATCACACGGCATCTGTAACATTTGCGCGGCGGACAGGTCTTTCGAAACCCGCCGCCGCGCTGAAAACTTTCTCGAAGCTCTATTTCCGAAGCCCGTTATTTCTTGGGATAAACAACCGGCTTCTCCTTCTTCTTCCAATCCTGAATCCCGCAGGCCCCTACGACCTTGTAGCCATGCTTCGCCAGCAGTTCACCCGCGCGCACGGCGCGGCCTCCCCGCTGTCAAAGCGTGACGATGACCTTGTTTTTGGGGATCTCCTTCAGCCGGCTCTCCAATTGGCCCAGCGGAATGTTGACATACCCCTTGATCGTTCCGGATTCTTCCAGTTCCTTCGGTTCCCGTACATCCAGCAGGAAGACATCGGCGCCCTCGAGCGCTTTGGAGGCTTCCTCGGGGGTAAGGACTTTCGTTTTCTGGCTGTCCTGTGACACCAGCAGGCCAGCCGCACCGGTCAGGGCCATCAGCCCGCGCCGGGTAAGACGGTTAAGCATTCATTTCCTCCCAAGTAACGATCCGTTTTTCGTAAATGGACCGCCTTCCCATCATAGCGACCAGAGTCGAAAGCTGTGCGGACTCGGCGTTGTTCAGCGGCTTGCGCTTGGCCCGGGCATTGTCCACGAATGCTTCGAGCGACAGATAGGTGCTATCCTTGCCCTCGTTCTCCACCGCCAGTTTGTTCTCGCCCTTCTGCCCCAGCGCGGACCACGTGGCCGTGGCCAGATCGATGGCCCCCTTCTCGCCCCACACGCGCTCCTTGATGCCGGAAAATCCCGCCGGATCGAAGTAGATGTGGCTGAAGTTCATCCGCACGCCGTCCGGAAACTCGTAAATCACGCTGTAGTTGTCCATGGTCGTGCGCCCCGGAGGCACGTTCTTGTAGAGGTTGATGCCTCCCGACCCGAACGCCCGCAGCGGCGGCTTGCCGATGGCCCACACAAACAGGTCCAGAATATGGCAGGCCTGCTCGACGATGTTATCGCCCGAGCGCACACGGTCGAAATACCAGCCCGTCTGCCGCGGCAGATCGCCTGTGTGGCGCGTGCCATGCGCATACAGCACATTGCCCAGAGCCCCGCTGTGCAGATACTTCATCGCCGCGTTGCGGTTCGGATCGTGCCGCAATTGGAAGCCCGCCTGAAAGATCCCTTTCGCGTTCTTCGCCGCCATCGTGATCAGCCGCGCATCGGCAGGCTCCACGGCCAGCGGCTTCTCGCAATAGACATGCTTGCCCACTTCGAGCGCGGCAATGGCGATGCCCTTGTGCGTGTCCACCGGCGTGGCCACCAGCACGGCATCGATGTCCTTGCGCTGGTCCAGCATCTTGCGGAAATCGGTATACGTCGCCGGCTTGTGGCCCTTCGCCGATGCCGCCTTCTCCGCGGCCGAAAGCCGCTCGGCATCCAGATCGCACAAGGCCACAATCTGCACCTTGGGGACGTTCAGGATGTGCCGCAGCAGATAAGCGCCGCGGTTGCCGACGCCAATCACCGCCACACGAACGGCATCGTTCGGCGATTGCGCGCTGAGGAAAGCGGGCGCCGCCAACGCTGCGCCGGAGCTCAGAAAATCTCTTCTTGTATTCATCGCTTGCCTTTCGTCAGATTCTCGAACAGAAAGAGCCCGCCCTTGCCCGGAGTGACAAGATCGAGATCGCCGTCGCCATCGATATCCACCACCGCGATCTGCATCCCCCCGCCTGTGCGCGTCGAGTAATCCACAACGTGCTTCGTCCAGGTCAGCCCCTTGCCGTCCGGAGCCGGCTGCGATTCATACCAATACACTCCCAGCGGCTCGCGTCCGCCCGGATCGTGGCCGTTATGCGCCATGTAGCGCTTCCCAGTGACCAGATCCTTGCGCCCGTCGCCGTTCAGGTCCACCAGCGTCATCGCGTGGGCCTGCGACCAGCTATCGTCAATCAGCCGCTTCTCGAATTTCCCTGCCGCCGTCTGCTCCATCCAGAAAATGCCGTAATCGTGGGCATTCGTCGTGACGACGTCGTTCCGTTTATCGCCGTTCACATCGTGGACGTAAATGAAGCCCAGGTGCGCCTTCGAGTCCCAATCCGGATGCAGCGTCCAGTTCTCCTGCCGCGGATTGGCCGGCGCCTCCAGCCAGCCTTTGGGTGTGAGGATGTCCGCCCGCCCGTCGCCATTGACGTCCCCGGCGCCGATCCCATGCCCGTAACCGCTTGGGCTCGCCACATGCTTTACCCACTTCTTGTC
>CALFYN010000873.1 GCA_937952345.1 uncultured Acidobacteriota bacterium | reverse complement strand
ATTCGCGGATGAAGTGACGATGACGAAGTCGCTCGAAAACCGGCGCGAGATGTAGGGTCTCGGTGTTAAGTAGCCCCGGGGAATTGCGCCCCGAGGCCCTCCCAGAACTGTACGTGAGCGTCTCCACTCATACAGCTCCTATGGTGATAAACCGACTACGCTGGTGCTCCCAAAGCGCAAGCAGGTTGGGCTGACGATCAAGAACTCCCATCAACCAGCTCCATGCCCGACTCCGGTGATTGCGTAGCTTCTTGTATTTCCGGCAAGCCCAGCGAACCAACGATTGGCCGACATGCCGCTCGATGGGCCGGAGCGCCGAAGGCGTGAAGCGCCCATAGTAGTTGAACCACCCCCGAAGTTTCGGATTGATCTTCCGCGCCAGTTCTCCGATGGAGTGCCCCGTACAGCGATGCAGCTTCCATCCTCGAATCTCATCACGGATTTTCTGCTCCGCCTTTTTCGAGATGGCTGGAATGAAACTACAGAAGATCCCTTTCCGTCCGTCTGCCTTCCGGGGTCGAAACGTGAATCCCAGAAAATCAAACTTCTCGTGCAGGTGAGTCTCCCGTCGGTTGGCATCCTTGCAATAGACCACCTTCGTCTTCTCCGGATGCAGTTCCAACCCACACTCCTTCAACCGTGCCGCTATTTTGACACGCACCAGGTTCGCTTCCCGCTCTGTTCTGCAATGGACGATGATGTCGTCCGCGTACCGCTCGAACGGCAGATGATGCCAGTTCCGGCTCATCCACAAGTCGAACGCGTAGTGCAGAAACAGATTGGCCAGCAGGGGGCTGATCACTCCTCCTTGCGGAGTGCCTTTCTCACGCTCCAGCAGATTTCCCTCTTCATCTTGCGCCGGCGCTTTCAGCCACCGCTCGATGTACAGTACCATCCACCGCTCTTGCGCGTGTTTCCGGACGGCCTTCATCATCAAACCGTGATCGAGATTGTCGAAGGACCACACGACACACTACCCACCTTCAGGACCTTCCGGAGCGGATCATCGTTACGCGCCGCAAGCATCCTTTCGAAGGGCAGTCACTGGGGGTACTCAGCCAACTGACCCGCCGCGGAATCCGCTATCTGCTGGTGATCTTGCCAGATCAAAGCCGCTCTTTGATTCCCGCCGAGTGGACGGACTTGATTCCAGCTCCCTCACACCGCCAGCCCATGGAAACGATCGGCTCGCTGGAAGATTTGCTGATGGCCCAACAACTGGCGCATGCTCTACTCCACCGCGCCGCGGCGCAATCAGCCCGGACGGTGGAAAGCGAGGGCATGGATGCAATTGGACCTGGGCTTCCACAACCGCGAGGAAGCAAGCGTATGGGAACAACTCGACGACGAGCAAAGAGCCGCAACCCTGCAGACGCTGACACGGCTCATGGTCAAGCTGGCCAGGACGGACCTGAAGCAGGAGCGCGATAATGCCGGACAACAGTAAGATCAAACCGTCTCACACCAGCCGCCTCGCCTTGGTCTATGTGCGGCAGTCTTCTCCCTCCCAGGTGGAGAACAATAAAGAGTCCACCGCCCGTCAGTACGCGCTGGCTAATCGTGCTCGCGAACTCGGTTGGACGGCCGATCAAGTCACCGTCATCGACGAAGACTTGGGGTTATCCGGAGCCAGCGCGGCGAATCGTTCTGGATTCGGGCGATTGATCACGGAAGTCGCCTTCGGCCGGGCCGGAATCGTGCTCGGATTGGAAGTCTCCCGTTTGGCGCGCAACAACGCCGATTGGTATCGGCTGATCGAACTTTGCTCCGTCACGGACACGCTGCTGGGAGACAACGACGGCATTTACCATCCGGCGCTGTTCAACGACCGGCTGGTGCTCGGCGTGAAGGGCACCATGTCGGAAATGGAACTCCATGTGATTCGCGCCCGCTTGGACGGCGGCATCCGCAACAAGGCAGCCCGGGGAGAGTTGGAACGTGGTCTGCCGGTTGGCATGGTTTGGGGAGAGCGCGACGGGGAAATCCTCCTCGATCCCGACGAGGCAGTGGCCGGAGCGATCCGCAAAGTCTTTGAGCGCTTCACGGAGTTCGGCTCGGCGCGCAGGGTATGGCTTTGGTTCCGTTCCGAGGCGTTGCCCTTTCCGTTGCGGCAATGGACTGCTCATCCCATCCAGTGGGTCGCGCCGTCCTATCACGCCATTCACCAGGTGTTGACCAATCCGGTGTACGCTGGTGCCTACGTCTATGGCAGGACACGCCAGGAGAGTTTTGTTGATGAGACGGGAGCAGTGCGCAAGCGAATCCGTCATCTGCCGCAGGAGCAGTGGCAAGTGCTGCTGCTCGACCATCATGCTGGGTACATCGATTGGGAGACGTTCCAATCCAACCAAACACGGATGGACAACAACACCCACCCCGTACGGCACGAATCCGGTGGAGGAGCCGTGAGAGAAGGCGCCGCCTTACTCCAAGGCCTCGCTGTCTGTGGGAACTGCGGCCGGAAGCTCCGCACCCACTATCGGGGCAAGGACTCCGCTCCGGGCTATCATTGTTCTGGCAAGACCCTGGTGGAGGGACGTGGCCAGTACTGCCTGAACGTGGGGGGACTGGCAATCGATGAAGCCGTCAGTCGAGCGTTTCTCCGTGCCATTACTCCAGCAGCGGTCGAAGCCGTCACGCTGGCGGTTGCAGAGCTACAGGCAGGACAGGACGCAGCGATGGAACAGTGGAGGCTCGA
>CALFYN010000872.1 GCA_937952345.1 uncultured Acidobacteriota bacterium | reverse complement strand
GGACATCGCCGATGGGTTCTTCGCGATGGTGAACGCTGTGATCAGCACCGTGCAGAGTGCGTTGAACACGGAGATCCACATCCCGCTGGTCTCGGAGTTATACCACTGGTTGACCGGCGACAGCCTGACCATTCTCGATCTGTTCAGCCTCATCGTGGCCATTCCGACGACTATCGTCTATAAGGTGATCACGGGCAAGGCTCCGTACGCACCTGGGACGGCTGCATCCGAGCCCGGCGTGACATTTCTGCAGGTGGGGAACATGGTGATCACGTTCACGGGCATCATCTACGCTTTTGTGGATGCGATTTCGAATGCGATGGGGAGCAGTAGCCCGGCATTTCTGAACTACATCCAGGCGGTACTGGTCACCATCCCGCAGGTATTCTCGATTCCCTACTCGGCGACGGGCAACCAACTGCGCGACTACGGACTGCTGTGGCTGTACAACTGGTTCCCGGTGATCTGGGACGTGCACAGCGGTGTGGAGCAAGGGGCGGGCAACACGACCTCGAATGTGGCGCTGCCACTATGGGGAGTCGGATCGGCGATCTGGAATGGCGTCTACGCGATCATGTATCCGGCCGATTTCTTCGACGATGGCATCAAGCTGGTGCAGAACGAACTGGGGGCGTTCTCGACCATTGCGGGGTTCGCCAAGCTGAGTGAGAACCCGGATGTGCTGACCGTGCTGACGGCGGCGGATTTCTTCCTCGATATGGGGAATGCGCTGATTGAGATCAAGTACTGGTCGGCTCCGGGGATGGCGCAGGCGATTGGGACGGCGTAGGGGTGGGGGCGCCTTTCGTATATCGGGTGACAACTCGAATCGGACGGCTAGCTGTTTAGCGAATCTCTCCGCCTGAAGCGGCGAAAGATACGAAACAGAAAATCCGGAAATGGTCCGGTCGCGGTAGGGACGGCCATCACTGGCCGCCCCCCGCACAGATCCGTACGAGCGGAATTACCGCATACGGCTCCTGCCTTGGATAGGTGGCGTCAAAGCGAGCCCTCGGGTAGGGATGCAGGATGCGGGCGCGCGGGATCCACCTTCCGAACAACGGCCGTAGCCGGTCCCATACGGTGGTGCTCCGCTTTTGACTGCGGCGACCTAGTGCTTGCCGCCACAATCGGCATAGTCGTTCCCGAAATCGACTCAGCATACTGATGTTGCCCGGCACAGCGTGATATCGGTAGTGACCCTCCACGACCCGTTTCAGCCACTGGCCGACTACGGGCACCGGCGCATGCAGTTTCTGGCGCAGTTGCTGCTTGATTGCAGCCAACTTTGCCCTCATCCGCTTGGCCATCGTCCGCCGCCACACCACAAAGTGACCCTTCGTGTTCGTGCCGCAGTAATGCGTGAACCCGAGAAACGGGAACGTTTCCGGCTTTCCCTCCCCTCGCCGCTCTCGATTTGCCTCCGCGAACCGTCCGAACTCGATCAACCGCGTCTTTTCCGGATGCAGTTCCAGCCCGAACTGGGCCAGCCGCTTCTGAAACTCCTCCAGAAACCGCTCTGCCTCTATCCGTTCCTGGAAACCCACTACAAGATCGTCAGCGTAGCGGACCATGATCATGTCCCCTTGCGCCACTTTCTTGCGCCATGCCTCCACCCACAGGTCGAACACGTAGTGCAGGTATACGTTCGCCAGCAGCGGTGAGATCACCGCCCCTTGCGGCGTACCTACTTTTGTCTCCGACCATTTGCCGTCTTCCGATACCCCGGCTTTCAGCCATTTCCGGATCAGCCGTTGCACCCGTCGATCGGCGATTCGATGCTCGACAAACTTCATCGTCCATTCGTGGTCCATGTTGTCAAAGAACCCTCGAATGTCTGCATCCAGTATCCAGTTCACCCGCTTTCTTTGGATTCCCACATTCAGCGCGTCCAGCGCCTGATGCGGGCTGCGTCCCGGTCGAAACCCATACGAAAAATCCCCGAAAGTCCACCTCGTATATCTGGTTTAGGATTGTCACTACCGCCTGCTGGACGATCTTATCCTCCAGCGCAGCGATCCCCAACGGTCGTTGCCGCCCGTCGGCCTTCGGGATATACACTCTTCGCGAGGGCTGTGCCCGGTACGCTCCTCGATGTACCCGGCCATGCAGTTCCGTCAATCGTTCCTCCAGGCCGTCTTCATACTCTTCCCACCTCACGCCGTCTACTCCGGGCGCCGCCTTCCGCTTCAACGCGTAGTAGCTGTCCCGCAGCAGTTCCACCGTCAGATGGTGCAGCAAAGCGGTAAACCGTTCCTGCTTCCTTTCCCGTGCCACCTGTCGCACGCCGCCGATTCCTTGGGACACGTGTTCCCCGCTCCGTGTCGGGCTCGTGTTGGTTTCGACTGCGTTCTCCTTGGCCTGCACCCTTCCCTCCACCGCCTCCGCCGCGGCTTTCGCCACCTTGTTCGGCTGTTTCATCGGTACTACGGCGCAGTCCGACTCCTCCCGGGCGTGCATGTCCGGATTATGGCTTCTCGCCTTCCCGGACCGGTCTGCTGCCGCAGACGCCTTGGAGGTCTCCCGGTTCTCGTGCATGCTGTTTCTCGACGTGCCTGGGGTCTTCGACTACGCCGGGCCCAGCGAAGGACTCGCGATTCTTACGCCCTCCACCGGTGTTGCCTTCCGGCAGACAGAAATGCGTCGGCGCCCGGTACTTCGTTTTCGGAGCTCAATACCCAGCCCATCAAGCCTCTATCTACGCTTCGCCGACCGCCTCGCGACGGCCTGCGCAAGACTCGAGGCCAGGATGGAGTCGCTTCTCCTTTCCTGTGGGGCTCTTGCATCCCCTACAACATGCCGGTTTATCCCGGCGCACCCTGTACCCATTTTTCCCAACCACGTACTGCCGACACTTCATCCCGACAGCCTCATGGTCGGTCCCCTTTTTTCAACTAGCTCCTTAGCGGGTGAGCTTATTGACGGCATGCACCAGGGCTCGCATGTAGCCGTGGGAATAGCTGCGGCCGCGATGGCCCCAGGGGGAGTCGCCTTCAATTCTTGGCGTGTGGTCGGAGACGAGCGGGCCGGTGTAGCCGGAATCGTTGAAAGCCCGCATGGCATCGAGCATATCCACATCCCCTTCGTCCATGAACACCTCTTCGTATTTGGGGATAGTGCCGCGGACGGCTCGGAAGTGGACGAGATGGATGCGGCCAAGTTTGGCGAAGTAGCGGATCTCTTTCAGGACATCGATGCCCATCTCGGTGAAGGTGCCCTGGCAGAAGGTGACGCCGTTGTTGGGGCTCGGGATCTCCCGGATCATGCGGCGGAAGCCGTCGGGGTGGTGGAAGATCTGGGCGACGCCGCGCATGTAGGGGACCGGCGGGTCGCAGGGATGCATGGAGAGCCGGACGTTGTACTTGTCGGCGGCGGCCACCACGGGCTTGCCGAAGTAGAGAAAGCGCTGCCACATCTCCTCCATGGAGCAGGGTTTGAACTCGGCCAGCGGGGGCATGTCTTTGACGCGGCTGTAATCGAAGGCCTTCAGCCGGGCACCGCCGCGACCTTCGGTGTTGTAGTACCCGGTGCGTTCGTCCATAAAAGGGTAGGGCTTGAACCGCCATTCGCACATCGGGATGCCGTTGGCGGCAACGGCCTGGATGCAGCGGATGACGTTCTCGATGTCCCGATCGCGGCCTTGCTCGCCGGTCATGGCCCGGGTGAAGTAGTGGCGCGGGATCATGAGCGATTCCAGGATCAGCCCGGCTTCGTCGCAGCGCTGCTTGATCGGCTTGACATCGGCGGCGGTCCAATAGCCTTTGTTGTCTCTGTCCACCGACTCCGAGCCCTGAAAGATGACGTGCTTGCAGCCCATCTGCTTGAGCCACTTGAGGGTGGCGGGTTCGACGTCGGAGAGGTTCTCGGACAGCTTGGGGCTCCAGGCGTCTTTGGCCGCAGCCAGCGAGGCAAAGGGGGCAAGCGCGGCGGAGGCGGTGAGGTGGACGAGGTGGC
>CALFYN010000871.1 GCA_937952345.1 uncultured Acidobacteriota bacterium | reverse complement strand
CAAAGTATTCGGCGCCCATGGCCCCCGCGCCCGCGGCCTCGATCCCAGCTACGCCACCATCGGCCAGGTGCTCCAGTCCAAAGGCTACCAGACCGCCGTATTCGGCAAATGGCACATCGGCGATCAGCCCGACACACGCCCCCCGGCGCGAGGATTCACCGAATCCTGCGGACTCATGTACTCCAACGATATGTGGGAGTATCATCCGCAAAATCCTCAAGCCTACAGCAAGTTCCCTCTCCAATTCTGGGAAAACGGCAAAGTCAAAATTGAGCGCGTCACTCCCCAGCATCAGCCCAATCTCACCACTTGGTACACTGAGCACGCCGTCGACTTCATCCAGCGCAATAAATCCAACCCCTTCTTCCTCTACGTTCCGCACTCCATGCCACACGTGCCTTTGTTCGTCAGCGACAAGTTCAAAGGAAAGTCCGGCGCCGGCCTCTACGGCGACGTCATGATGGAGATCGACTGGTCCGTCTCCCAGATCATGAAAGCCCTGCACGACAACGGCCTCGACCAGAACACTCTGGTTATCATGACCTCCGATAACGGCCCCTGGACCTCCTACGGCAACCACGCCGGCATGACCCCGTTTCGCGAAGCCAAAGGCACCGGCTTCGATGGCGGCACACGCAGCGCCTGCATCATGCGCTACCCCGGCAAGATCAAGCCCGGCTCCGCTTCCACCAAAGCGATGTGCACCATCGATCTTCTCCCCACCATCGCCCACCTCGCCGGAGCCCCGCTCCCCAAGAACCCCATCGATGGCAGGAACGTCTGGGACCTCATAACGGACAAACCCGGCGCAAAGAATCCCCACGACTTCTACGCCTTCTGCACCGGACCCAATTTCGAAGCCGTCATGAGCGCGGACGGCCACTGGAAACTGCACGTGCCCCACAGCTATCGCACCCTCGTCGAATCGGGTAATGATGCCAGGCCGGGCCGCTTCGTCCAGGCGAATATCGGGTATTCATTGTTCGATATGGAAAAGGATCCCTTCGAAACCATTAACGTCATCGATCAATACCCCGAAATCGCCACGCGCATGAAGATGTACGCCGAACAGCATCGCAAAGAGTTCTTCAATTAGAGCAGCGCACTAGTAAATCTCCCAGTGGTGCAAGTTCCCCCCAGAGAGATATCCTGAGGGTAGGCACGGTGGGGACACCGGAATGTATTCCGGGCCAAACAGGGGCAAGGTGGACCGATGCAGTCAAACCAAGCCCGAAACACTTTGGCGCTGGTGCTGGCTGGGGTGCTGATCATCGAAACCGTTGGATGCGGACGCAGAACCATCCCCGCACCGCAGCCGCCTTTGCCGCCCGCGGTCTTCCAGCCATTGCAGGCCGCGTTACTCGAATCCTACAACGACCTCTTCCGCGACGCGCCGAAACTGGAGTTCAGTTCCGCCCAAACAGCGCGCATGCGCGAATACCTCGACCAGGCCGAACAACACTGCACCGGGCGCTTCGCCACGCGCCGGGATGACCTCGGCCGCCAGATGCGTGACGCGCAGGATAAACTACGCCGATTACCCAGAAATGGATCCGAAAAGCGCAGAAAAACGCTCCATTGCGAGATCCAGAATTGCCGCATCGAGCAAACCCAGGCCAACGCCCTGGCCAGCCATGCCATTCCAGTGGCCTTCGAAAACCGCATGGCGAAACTCGACCTCATCGATAAATGGCCCGCCGAATTGCAGGAAATCCGTTCGGAAATCGAATCCGGACGCTTCCATTCCCGGCCCTACGGCGATGTGAAGGACATCGGATTCCGCGACGTCGGCCGCGGCCAGGAAGACGACATCAAGACCGGCCAGGACGCCATCCGCGAAATGAAGCTCTCGGGACTGATGCCGCCCGAAGTCGAAGATGCCGCCATCAATAAGTACGTAGCGGACATCACCCGCAAGATCGCCGCCCGCTCCGACCTCCGCGTACCCGCCAAAGTGACAGTCCTCAATTCGAAGGAAGTC
>CALFYN010000870.1 GCA_937952345.1 uncultured Acidobacteriota bacterium | reverse complement strand
AAAGAGGAGATCACGCTCCTCGGCAATCTCACCCATAACAACGGACGCGCCCTGCTCGACGGAGCCGGCGATCACGGCCGTTGCTGCGGCAGCTACCTCACCGGCATCCAGCCGCGCAAATCCGCCTACGACATCAAAGTCGGCATCAGTTGCGATCAGATCGTCGCCAATCAGGTCGGCTCGGAAACGCGCTTCCCTTCGCTCGAAGTCGGACTCGAAGACGCGCGCCAGGCCGGCGATTGCGATTCCGGCTACTCCTGCGCCTACACCAACAACCTCGCATGGCGCAGCGAAACCCAGCCGCTTCCCCCCATCCTCGACCCCCGCGCATTATTCGAACGCCTCTTCGGCAACGGAGCGCACCTCACCCCAGAAGAGCGCACCCGCCAGGCCAAGTTCCGCCGCAGCATTCTCGACTTCGTCAGCGACGACACCAAGAAGCTGCAAACCGCGCTCGGCCCCACCGACAAGCGCAAGCTCGATGAATATCTCTCCTCCATCCGCGAAATCGAACGCCAGATGGAAAAGGCGGAAAAGGACAACGCCCAAGTGAACCCCGGCATGGACAAGCCCTACGGAGTCCCCGCCGACTTCGCCGAGCATTTCCGTCTCATGACCGACATGATCACGGTCGCCTTCCAGGCCGATCTCACCCGCGTAGTGACCTTCCTCGTCACCCGCGAAGGTACCTCGCGCGCCTACCGTGAAATCGGCATCCCCGACGGCCACCACCCGCTCACCCACCATCGCAACGACCCGGCGATGATGGAAAAAGTGGCGCAGATTAACACGTATCACATGGAGCAATTCGCCAAATGGATGCAGAAACTCCGCGCTTCGAAAGAAGGCGAAGCGAGCATCCTAGAC
Organism: uncultured Acidobacteriota bacterium; assembly: GCA_937952345.1. GTDB lineage: Bacteria > Acidobacteriota > Terriglobia > Bryobacterales > Bryobacteraceae > CADEFT01. Next base: position 743 of record CALFYN010000870.1, on the reverse strand, counting down.
AATTCCATGATCGTGTACGGCGCAGGCCTTGCCGACGGCAACCGCCACAGCCACGAAGATCTGCCTACCTTGATCGCGGGGCGCGCCGGAAACAAATTCAAAACCGGGCGCCGCATCGTCTACCGCAAGGAGACACCGATGTCCAACATGTTCCTCACCATGATGGACCGCATGGGCGTCCAGGCCGAGCACTTCGGCGATTCCACCGGCGCACTACCAGGATTGACACTCGGCTAACGTTGTGAAAGAAGGACGGGAGGCCGAAGCCTCCAAGAACTCGAATCGCTGTTGATTGAGGGACTCGATCCCGATGGGGAGGATCTGGAAGCAGACGCCCAGTTCTGGGTCGATTTGAAAGCGGAAGCGGCAGGCCTGCTCGCCAGTCGAAAGCGTCGATGAAGATCAAGTTTCGTCATGCCCCACGTCGAGATGGTATCCTCGGGATTGCTGTTCGGAATAAAGCACACAACCAATAATCGCGCTACAATTGCGGCTTGAAGGCTGCCTTTTTCCTCGCGATCGCTGTTCTTCAGGCAAAAGCCCAGACTATCCCCGGCTTCACCACCACCCCAACCACACTCAACCTCAGCCCCGTCCACACCAATCAGTACATAGCCCTCATCCCCCAGAACGCGCAGCAGTCCTTCAGTTTCACCGCCACTTCCTCCGATTCCTGGATCACCGTCCTCCCGCCCAGCGCCACCAACGTCACCGGACCAAAATCACTCCTCATCGCCACAAGC
>CALFYN010000869.1 GCA_937952345.1 uncultured Acidobacteriota bacterium | reverse complement strand
CCACTTGCAGGTTGGGATGGCTCAAAACGTCCAGTACTTTTTTTGTTTCGCTGGCCGTGGCGATATTGCAGGCGTGCTCATTTTCGAGGCCGATGATCAGCCCTTCCGGCTGCGCCTTCTTCGCCAGCCCGTCGAGCGCCTCGATCACGCCGTCGAAACACTTCTCCGGGGCCACGGTCCGCCAGTAGGAGAACACACGCACGATCTTCGCGCCGAAGAATTTCGCCACGTGAAAGGCGCGCTCGGTCAGCCGTGGCTGATCGTCGAAAGTATGCGTGGAGGCGAACACGTCGTGCTGAAAGCGCGTATCAATGTCCGGCGAGCCCGGCAGCACGCACTTCAGCAGCGGCGAGGCAATGGAAACCACGCTCATGTTGCGTGCGGCGAGCATGTCGCGGGCTTTGGAGAGTTCCTCATCGCTCAGATTCAGAATATTTTTGCCCCACAACACGCGCAGTTCCGCCAACTGCATACCGATCTCGGCCATGGCATCCAGCGCCACGGCGAAGTCCGGCGAGAACTCATCTGTGATGGAGGCGATCGGGATTTTTGGCTGCATCGAATTCGATTATGCCAGCCTCGCCGCATGCGGCGCACCCATGGCGGAGAACATTCTTGATCGAACATGCTGCATGCTGCTTGTCAAGCAAAAAAACTTCACTGTTGCGAAGCGATTACAAGATGCATTGACAGGCTTCGTAACGCTCTGCTAACTTCACTTTGGTTTGAAGAGAGTGTCTCCCCGATCGACGGAATCCCAAAGCAACTCGGCAAAGATCCTACTGGTGGATGATAACCGCCACGGACTCACCGCGCGCAAGGCCGTTTTGCAGGAACTCGGTTACTCGATCACAGTGTCGAGCGACCCAATCGATGCCGTCGGAAAGATCGCCGACCTGGCCTTCGATCTGATCATCACGGATTATAAGCTGCCGCACATGACGGGCGTTGAGCTGATTGACAAAATCAGGGAATTGCATCCGCAAACCCCCGTGATTCTGATCTCCGGCTTCGCCGACACGCTCGGCCTGACCGAGGAAAATACCGGCTCCGACGCCGTGATTCAGAAGAGCGCCAACGAAGTGCATCAGTTGGTTCGCGCGGTGGCCCGGTTGCTGCGGCGGAAGGCGCCGCGCAAGCCGGCAGCGAGCATCACGAAGCCGACCGTCCTCAAAGCGAAGGGCAAAAGCGTATCCTAGAATTGTGCAGTGTGTCACCTCGCGAGGCTTGTCCCGGGCAGTCCTCCTGTTCTTCGTTCTGTTGACAGCCTTCGCGCAGGCTCCCCCGAAACGCAAAGCCGCGCCAGTGAAGCCCAAGCCCGCTGCCGTCAAGGTTTCTCCCGAAACGCGCCAGGTAAGGCTCTGGATGGCGCGCCTCACACAGCGCCAGAAAATCGCCCAGCTCATCATTATTCCGTTTTACGGCGATAATCCCAGCCAGCGGTCGCGCTTCTACCGCCAGTACGCGCAACGAGTGCAGCAGTTGGGTGTAGGCGGACTCATTCTCGTCAACCGCGTGCAGAACGGATTGGTACAGAATGCCGAACCTACCACCAGCGCCGCATTTCTCAACCGCATGCAGCGGCTGGCGCGAGTCCCGCTGATCGTCGGCGGCGACTTCGAGCGTGGCGCTTCGATGCGCGTGGCCGGCGCCACGAAATTCCCCCACGCCATGGCTTTCGCGGCCGCGGGCGATGTTTCCCTCACGCGGCAATTGGGGGCCGTCACGGCGCGCGAATCGCGGGCCATGGGCATCCATTGGGTTTTTGCTCCTGTCGCCGATGTCAACAACAATCCCGACAACCCGATCATCAACATTCGCTCTTTCAGCGAAGATCCCCAGCAGGTGGCGGCCAACGTAAAAGCTTTCATCGAGGGCGCGCGTAGCGATCCCGCCAACCGCGTCCTGGTTACCGTCAAGCACTTCCCCGGGCACGGCGACACGGCCGTCGATACCCATGTGGGTCTGGCGAAAGTGGAAGCCACCAAACAACGCCTGGAGCAACTCGAACTTGTTCCCTTCCGCGCCGCGATTGAGGCAGGAGTCGATTCGGTCATGACAGCGCACCTCTGGGTGCCGTCCCTCGAATCGCAGGAGATTCCGGCGACTGTTTCGCCTGCCGTGCTCACCGATCTGCTGCGGAAGGAACTCGGCTTTCAGGGGTTGGTGACCACGGACGCCATGGACATGCAGGGATTGACAAGCAAGTTCCCGGGAGGCGAACCCGCCGTGCGAGCCATTGAAGCCGGGGCCGATGTGCTTCTCATGCCTGCCAATGCGGAGAAAGCGGTTTCCGCCATCGCCGCGGCCATTCGCTCCGGCCGCATCCCCGCCAAACGGATTGATGAGAGCGTGGAAAAGCTTCTCCGTGCCAAATACCAACTGGGGCTCCACAAGCAGAAACTTGTTCCGCTCGAATCCGTGAACGACGGGTTCGATCTGGAGGAAGATACCGCGCTCGCCCAAACCGTCGCCGAAAAAGCTGTCACACTCGTGCGCAACCAAGGCAACATTCTCCCCGTAGCGCCGTCGTCCAATTCCTGCTGGTTCGTGATGACCGAGAGTCGTTTCGGCACGCAGGGCCGGCGCATGATCCAGGAATTGAAGCAACGAAACGCGGAGATCCGCGCCACGCTGATTGATCCGCTGTGGACAGCCCCCGAGATCGAAGAAGCGGCGAAATCTGCCTCCTCTTGCGAATCCATTGTTGTCGCCGCGTTTGCGGGCTATAGCGGCAAGGGCGCACTGCCTGAGTTGCAACAGAATTTCCTTCGCAGTCTGCTGGAATCGCGTCCTGTTGTGCTGGTTACCCTTGGCAATCCCTATCTGGTGCGCGCCTACCCCGAGGTGAAAGCGTTCCTGGCAACGTTTTCCACGTCCCAACCGAGCGAAGCTGCCGCCGTCCGGGCTGTGCTGGGGGAGATCCCGATCGGTGGCCATCTGCCTGTGTCCATTCCGGGAATCGCAAAGCATGGAGGGGGTTTAGGTTTGACAGTGGGCGGTGGCGTTCGGTAAACTAAAACTTTTGCAGGGTTCAAACGGAGATCGTCTGTCTGTATGAAAACGGAGTTTCCTTCCAAGAATGAAATCGATCGCTCGTGGTTTGTGATCGATGCTGAGAATGCCGTGTTGGGACGCTTGGCGAGCAAAGCAGCCTTTGTGCTCAGCGGCAAACATAAACCGACTTTCACGCCCTTCATGGACGCCGGCGACCACGTCATCGTGATCAACGCGGACAAGGTCCGGCTCACCGGTTCCAAGGAAGAGCAGAAGATTTATCACTACCATTCGGGATATCCCGGTGGACTGCGCAGCCTCCAGGCCAAGAAAGTACGTGCCGAGCGGCCTGTGAAGATGGTGGAAGAAGCCATTCGCGGCATGCTCCCGAAGACCAAGTTGGGCAATCAGATGTACCGAAAGCTCAAGGTCTACGCCGGCGACAAGCATCCGCACAGTGCGCAGAAGCCCTCCCCGTTGGCACAAGAATTGAGGAGTTAGACTTTGGCAGGACTGATTCAGCATCTGGGTACCGGCCGCCGCAAGAGTGCGGTTGCCCGCGTTTTTCTGCGCCCCGGTAAGGGCGCCATCACGGTCAACGGCCGTGACATCGAAGCATACTTCACGACGCCGGCTTCCCGGGCCATGGCCCGCCAGCCGCTGCTTGCCACTGAGATGGCCGACAAGTTCGACGTCCTGGTGCTCGCCAATGGCGGCGGCATCAACGGACAGGCCGGCGCCGTCCGTCTCGGCATCTCGCGCGCCCTCGTGCAATTCAACGCCGAGCTGCGCGGCAAGCTGAAGTCCCTCGGTTTTCTCACCCGCGACCCGCGCGCCCACGAGCGCAAAAAGTACGGCCAGAAGGGCGCTCGCCGCAGGTTCCAATTCTCCAAGCGCTAAGCGGCGTTTTCGGAGAATCGTTCTTGGCTACACGAAACCAGGCCGGGCATCCCGTGCGTGCAAATCTCGCTTTGGACCGCACGCAACCAACGGGAATGGGCCCGGCCAACTTATGAAGGAGACATTTTGCCGTCCATTACCATGAAAGAATTGCTCGAAGCGGGCGTTCACTTCGGGCACCAGACCAAGCGCTGGAATCCAAAGATGAAGGAATACATCTTTGGCGAACGTAACGGAATCTACATCATCGATCTGCAGAAGACCTTGAAGCTGTTCAAGGATGCCATGCGGTTCGTCGAGGAGATGGCCGGGCAAGGCAAGTCGGTGCTCTTTGTGGGCACCAAGCGCCAGGCCCAGGAAGCGATTGCCGAAGAGGCTTCCCGCAGCACCCAGTACTACGTGAATCAGCGCTGGCTCGGTGGATTGCTCACCAACTTCGTCACTGTGAAGCGCTCCATCAACCGCCTGAAGGATCTCGACGATCTCGCCGAAAACGGCTGGGTTGGCCGCGCCAAGAAAGAAATCATCCGTCTGGAGCGCGAGCGCAAGCACCTGCAATCGAATCTCGCCGGCATCAAGGACATGCCCGGCCTTCCCGATATGCTCTTCGTCGTCGATTCCAATAAGGAGTCGATTGCCGTTGCCGAAGCCAAGAAGCTCGGCATCCCCGTTGTCGCCGTCGTGGACACCAACTGCGACCCGGACATGGTGGACTACGTGATTCCCGGCAACGACGACGCGCTGCGTGCGATCCGTCTTTTCACCAACAAGATTGCCGAGGCCGTCATCGAAGGCCGCCAGCGCGTGACCGAAGCCGAATTCGGCTCCATCCATCCCGACACGGAAACTACATCCGAAGACGCGGGTTCCGAGCCTGCCGACATCAACCAGTACCTCGATCCCCAGTATTCGCAGCAACTCATGGCCGAAAGCCTCTCTGAGGACGACTTGGCCGCGTTGCCGATCAAGGGCCGCCGCCGCACCGAAGCCGAAGACGAGCTGAGCGGCTACCGTCCCTAGAGGCGATGAACTTCTCCAGGCATTTCAGAGGAAAAGGATTAACGAATTATGGCCGAAATCACCGCGCAAATGGTGAAAGAGCTCCGCGACCGCACCGGAGCCGGGATGATGGAATGCAAGACCGCGCTTAAAGAAGCCAACGGCGACGTCGCCGGGGCGGAAGTGGTGCTTCGGAAGCGTGGTATCGCGTCGGCTTCGAAGAAATCCGAGCGTTCCACCAAGCAGGGCGTGATCGGCAGCTACATCCACTCCGGCTCGCAACTCGGCGTCATGGTGGAAGTGAACTGCGAATCCGACTTCGTGGCCCGTACGGATGACTTCAACGACTTGGTGAAGGATATCGCCATGCAGATCGCGGCCGCCGATCCGCAGTTCATTCGCCGCGAAGATGTCACCGCCGCCGCCATCGAAAAGGAAAAGGACATCCAGCGCGCCCGTGCACTCAACGAAGGCAAGCCCGAAAAGATGGTGGAAAAGATCATCGAGGGCCGCATGTCCAAGTTCTACGAAGAGATCTGTCTCCTTGACCAACCCTTCATCAAGGACAACACGATGAAGATCGAGGATCTGATCAAGACCAAGATCGCCAAGCTCGGTGAGAACATCAGCGTGGCCCGTTTCGTCCGCTTCAAAGTCGGCGACGCTCCGGCGTCCGAATAGGCGGAGACGAGACACCGTGGCCGCTTACCGCAGGATCCTCCTCAAGCTGAGCGGCGAGGTTCTCGCCGCGGGCCAGGGTTTCGGCATCGATCCCGAGCGAGTCCGTTCACTTGCGGCCGAACTGGTGGAAGTGGTCAAACAGGGCGTGCAACTGGGACTGGTTGTCGGCGGCGGAAACTTCTTCCGCGGAGTCAATGCCGCCGCACGCAACATGAACCGTGTGGCTGCCGACCACATGGGCATGCTGGCCACGGTCATCAATGGTCTTGCCCTGCAGGATGCCCTGGAAAAGCAAGGCGTTCCCACACGGGTCATGACGGCCATCCACATGAATCAGGTGGCCGAGCCTTACATCCAGCGCCGCGCTGTGCGGCATCTGGAAAAGGGGCGCATCGTGATCTTCGTAGCCGGCACTTCGAACCCTTACTTCTCCACCGACACCGCAGCCACGCTTCGTGCGCTCGAAATCGGCGCCGAAGTCATCGCCAAGGCGACTCGTGTCGATGGCGTTTACGACAAGGATCCGATGGTCCACGCCGATGCCGTGCGCTATACCGAAATTACGTTTCAGGAAGTGCTGTCGCAGGCCCTCCGGGTGATGGATGCCTCCGCCGTCGCCATGTGCCGCGACAACAAACTCCCCATTCAGGTTTTCAATCTCACCGTCGCAGGAAATATAATGCGAATGTCGATGGGCGAGCCCGTCGGTACGATCATCCGTTAGATTATTGGAAGAGGCCAAACAAATGAAACCAGGACAATCATCCGGCCAATCCGGTCCGTCAGTGAAGGAAGTGGAAGCGGGCGCAAAAACCCGCATGGAGAAGGTCATCGCCGACCTGATGCATTCGATGAGCAATATCCGCACCGGGCGTGCCTCGGTGAATCTGCTCGATGGCATCAGGGTGGAATACTACGGTACGCCCACCCCTCTCAATCAGCTTGCCAACCTGCATGTTCCCGAGCCTGCGATGATTACCGTTCAGCCCTGGGACGCATCCACCATCGGGCCGATTGAGAAGGCCATCCGTTCGGCCGACCTCGGCCTGAATCCGATGAACGACGGCAAGATCATCCGCGTGCCGATTCCACCGCTCACCCAGGATCGCCGCAAGGAACTGGTGAAGCATCTGCACAACATCGCCGAGGATCACCGCGTTGCCCTGCGCAACATCCGCCGCGACGCCAACGACGCGGTGAAGAAGCTGCTCAAGGACAAGGCAATCAGCGAGGATGAGGACCGCCGCGCCCACGACGAAATCCAGAAGCTCACCGATGCCGAAATCAAGAAGCTGGACGCCGCCGCGCAGGCCAAGGAAAAGGAAATCCTCGAACTGAAGTAACTCTTACCTCCACGGTACAATCGAAGCATGGCGGTTCCCATCCCGAAGATGACCGTGGAAGAATACCTCGCCGCGGATGAAGTGGCGGAACGCCCGTTGGAATATCATGACGGCGAAGTGTTTCCCGCGTTTGACGCCACGCCCGCGCATTCCAGACTATCGGTGAAGCTTGCCCGTGCCCTCGACCAGCGGCTTGAGGGTTCCGGCTGCACAACCTATGGCGCCCTTCGTGTTCGCGTAAGTCCCGTTCAATACCTCTACCCGGACGTGGCTGTGGTTTGCGGGCAGCTTGCGCTCACCTCGGAAAAAGATTCCAGCGTTAGCAACCCCAACGTCGTCTTCGAAATCCTCTCTCCCAGCACGCACGATTACGATTACGGCGCCAAATTCAAGCTCTACCGCCAACTCGAATCCCTGGAAGAGGACGTCCTGCTGTCCCGTGAGGGGACACAGGTCGAGGTGTTCCGCCGCGCTCCTGGCAATTGGACATTATTCACATTCGAAGGCCCGGACGCTACGCTGGTTCTGGAAAGCCTCCAGATCCAGATCCCGCTCAACGAACTTTACGCCCAGCTTCCTTGATTTCCGCTCAGGCCAGGTTCCGCGCCTGGGATAGGAAGCGGCGGTACAATTCGAATATGGCTTTGCCGGTTCCGAGAATGACATTGGAAGAATATCTCACCGCCGATGCAGTAGCGGAGCGGCCGCTGGAATACCATGATGGCGAAGTCTTCCCGATGGTGGATGCCAGCCTCTCGCACGCAATGTTACTCACGAATCTGAGTTCGTGCCTGGGGTCTCGCCTTATTGGTTCACCGTGCCGGAGTGCCGCACTTGCCCGAGTCCGCGTCAACTCCGCCAAATATGTCTATCCAGACCTCGTTGTCTTTTGTGGCCAGCCTACCCTCGCCAGCGCCAACGACCCCAGCCTTACCAACCCGAAGGTCATCTTCGAAATCCTGTCCCCCGCCACCGAAGGCTACGACTACAACGGCAAGTTTCAGCTCTACCGCCAACTCCCATCGTTTGAAGAATACGTTCTCATCGCACAGGATCAGCCCCGCGTCGAAGTCTTCCGCCGACTCCCGGATGACAAGTGGGTGCGGTCCACCTATGAAGGCAACGAATCCACGGCTGTTATCGAAACCATCGATGTCGGAATTCCGCTCAGCGAGTTATACGCCCAGCTTCCCTAAACTGGTTCAAAGGCGAGCAAATCCAGGCTGAAGGTGACCGTCATCGCCTCCACCGGCGCTGCCCTCAAAGGCCTGTAGATGGCAGCCAGCACATCCTCCACCGCCGCTTTGTCCAATTCCGCCACCGAAGCTGCGCGCCGTTGTTCCACAAACTGGAACCCAGCGGCGAACTCCTGACGAACCAGATCCACCCGATCCTTCCCCCGCC